>ONXO01000003.1 GCA_900321795.1 uncultured Eubacteriales bacterium | reverse complement strand
CAGTTATTTGGAAGTATTACTATCATTTTTAAGTTATCTTTCAAGTGTAACCTAGTCAAAAAAAGTTATCATATGTTATTCTTAGGGAGTTACTCTACCTTTTATTTCTTATGGTGGTTCATCTCTTTTAGTATCATTTACTATGATAGGCATTATTTTAAATGTTTCAAAAGAAAATGAAAAATAAAAGCAAAATCCTTAGTGTAAAGTAAAAGTAAATACAAAAACATGCTAATTTCAAATATTAAGTAGCTATGATAAAATAATATAAAGAAGTATATAATTTACTGGAGGGATAGCATGAAAGTGATTGTAACTGCAGGTGGAACAGGTGGGCATATATACCCAGCACTTGGCCTTATAGAAGAAATTAAAAAAGACAAAAATAGTGATGTATTATATATTGGTACCAAAAATAGAATGGAAAGCAAACTGGTTCCTGAAAAAGGAATTAAATATGTCGGAATAGAAATGTATGGACTTACTAAAAATATATTTAAAGATATTAAAGATATATATTGCATTATGTCTGCTTATAAAAAATGTAAAAAGATAATGAAAGAGTTTAAACCTGACTATGTAATAGGATTTGGCGGATATGTAACATTTCCTGTGCTTTTAGCTGCTCACAAATTAGGAATCAAAACTGCAATTCATGAGCAAAACAAGCTTCCTGGCAAAACAAACAAGTACTTATCAAAGATAACTGACATTACATTTTCTTCATTTACAGATGATAATCATGTATTTAAAAATAAAGTAGTACTTTCAGGTAACCCATGTGCTCAGAAAGCTATAGAAGCAAAAGCGCATGATAAAACTAAACTAGGATTTTCTAAAAACAAAAAACTTATAATAATAGTAATGGGATCTCTTGGCAGTGAAATAGTAAATAAAAGAATAAAAGAATACTTAGTAAACTTTGATAGAACTGATAGTGAGATTTTATTTATAACAGGAAATGCAAGTTTTGAAATGTTTAAAGATGTAAAAGTTCCATTAACAGTTAAGGTAATACCTTACTATAATGATTTAAGTGGACTTCTTAAGGTAAGTGATTTGGTAATTTCTAGGGCAGGAGCTTCCACAATAAGCGAGTTGCTAGCTTTAGATAAACCTTCAGTATTAATACCAAGTCCATATGTAGCTAATAATCATCAATATTACAATGCCCTTGACTTAAAGGAAAAAGGTTTATGTTATATGTTAGAACAAAAAGAATTAAATGAAGAAAATTTAAAACAGGCAGTAGATTATTGTTTTAAAAATCAGGATGTAATGATAGACTTACTAAAAAAACAAAAAAAGCCAAATGCAAGTACAATAATAGTTGAAGAAATGAAAAAATAATTATATAATTTAATAGGATAGGAGCATTAAAAATGGCTAATAAAAGTAAAAAGAAAAAGTTTAATTATAAAAGATTCTTTAAGTTTTTACTTTTTTTAGTATGCTTTATTCTAATTGTTTATTACTTTAGCACTAGACACATAAAAAATATAATAGTAAAAGGTAATGTCTTGCTAACAGACGAAACCATTATAGAAACAGCGGGAATAGAAAACTATCCAAAGTTTATAAAACCCTTATCCAGTACGATTGAAAAGAGAATAAAAACCCTTGATTTAGTAAAAAGTGTAACAGTAAAGAAAAGACTAAACTATCAAGTTATTATTGAAATAGAAGAATATAAAGTATTATTTAAAATGAGAAGCACAGGAGAATACATACTATCTAAAGATAAAAAAGTAAAAGATTTAGATATAATCGTTCCAACACTAGTTAACTATGTACCAGAAGATACACTTAACAAAATGATTACAAAGTTTGAAAGCATAGATAATGAAGTTTTACAAAAAGTGTCAGAAATAGAGTATTCACCAACTAATTATGATAGTGAAAGATTTATACTATATATGAACGATGAAAACATGGTATACATCACACTTAATAAAGCAAAAGAGTTTAATAAATATAATCAAATAAAAACTAAACTAGGAAACAACAAAGGCATTCTTTATCTAGATAGTGGAAACTACTTTGAAATAAAGAATTAAAAGGAGGAAAAATGGAGAAATATTATATTTTTGGACATCAAAATCCTGATACAGATTCAGTAACTGCAGCTATAACACTAGCTAATTTAAAAAGAAAATTGGGAATAAATGCAGAGGAAAGGGTACTCGGTGATATAAACAAAGAAACAAAATTCGTGCTAGACTATTTTAAAGTAAAAGAACCACGTTACCTAAATGATGTTAAATTAAAAATAAAAGATATAGATTATAGAAAAAACTGCTATTTATCACAAGATAAATCCATAAAACAAGTCTATGAATACATGCAAAAAAAGAATACTACAGGTGTACCAATTGTTAACAAAAATAAAGATCTACTGGGACTTATAACAGCTAAAGACATACTTAATAAAGTATTTTATTTAAATGATAGTAATTTAAATACTTCATATGATAATATATTAAAAACGATAACAGGAGAAGAAGTAATAAAAATAGATGAAGAGATAAATGGTAAAGTTTTAGCAGCTGCATTTAATCACGAAACATTTGAAAACAATGTAATACTAACTAATGACGATATAGTTATAACAGGAGATAGATATTCGATAATTGAATATGCTCTTACATCTAAAGTAAAACTTCTTATACTCGTAGGTGGAGCGACTCTTCCCAAAGAACATATCCGTTTAGCTAAAAAGAATAAAGTTAATGTTATTAAAACTAATTTGAATACTTTTGAAGTATCTAGAGTTATTCTTTATAGTAATTATATAAGTAAAATATTAAAAAAAGAAGCACAGCATGTTTTACATGAGAATGATTATTATGACGCATTCTTAACTGAAAGTGAAATATTAAAAATAGATAACTATCCAGTAGTAGATAAAAACAATAAATGTCTAGGACTTCTTAGAAAAAGTGAGATATCTTCTCCAAATAAGAAAAAAGTTATATTAGTCGATCATAATGAAATAGACCAAAGTGCCATAGGCTTAGAAGAAGCTGAAATAACAGAGATAGTAGACCACCATAAAATAGGTAAAATAACAACAGCTTCACCAATCAATTTTAGAAATATGATAGTGGGAAGTTCAAATACAATAATTTACTTCCTATATAAAGAAAATGGAGTAAAAATAACTAAACAAATTGCAGGTCTTATGCTTTCAGGAATACTATCTGATACAATTAACTTTAAGAGTCCAACAACTACTGAAACTGATAAAAAAGTAGCAAAAGAGCTTAACAAAATAGCTAAGTTAAAGATAGATAAGTTTGCACTCAATATGTTTAAAGCTGGAACAAGCTTAGAAGGAATGAGTATAGATGATGTTCTTAATGTAGACTCAAAAACATTTAGAGTTGGTACCATTTCATTTACAATATCGCAAATGCTTACTTTAAACTATGAAGAAATACTTAATAAAAAAGATGCGTATTTAAGTGAAATAGAAAAACTAAAAGATTTGACTAATGTAAGTCACTACTTATTTTCTATAACAGATATAATGAATAATGGAAGCTACTTCATATATGATAAAGATAGTGAAGAATTAATAAAGAGTTCATTTCACTTAAAGAAAATAGAAGAGGGTGTATTTGTAGAAAATATTATAAGTAGAAAGAAACAAATTGTACCTTCAATAATGAATACACTTGAAAAATAGAAATGTATAAAAATTAATCCTTTCAAGCAATATTACTTGAAAGGATTTTTTATGGCAAAGAATAAAGTAGAAATAACAGGAATTAATACAAGTAAATTAAAAGTTTTAAAACATGAAGAAATGATAGAGTTATTTAAAAGATATCAAGCTGGAAATAAGGAAGCTAAAGAAGAGTTAATTAATGGTAATTTAAAGCTCGTTTTATCTATTCTTAAGAAGTATCAAAACAAAGTAGATAATATGGATGACTTATTCCAAATAGGCGTTATTGGTTTAATTAAAGCAGTAGATAATTTTGATTTATCACATGAGGTTAGATTTAGTACCTATGCAGTCTTAATGATAGAAGGAGAAATTAAAAGATACATTCGTGATAATAATAGTGTTAGAATAAGTAGAAGCATTAAAGATACTGCTTATAAGATATTGCGTTTTAAAGAAAACTATATGAATGAACATTCCAAAGAAGCAACAACAAGTGAAATAGCGAGTGAACTACATATAACTGAATACGAAATAAATGAAGCTTTAATGTCTCTTAAAGAACCTCAGAGTTTATTTGAACCCATCTATAATGATGGAGGAGATACAATTTATTTAATGGATCAAATTGAAGACAAAAAAGAAAGCAAAGATTTAGATGAACTGCTTAATATGAGAAGAGCATTAAATAAGATTAAAGATAGAGAAAGAGATATACTGCTTAACCGATTTATAATAGGTAAAACACAAACGGAAATAGCAAATGAACTTAATATTAGTCAAGCTCAGGTATCTAGACTTGAGAAAAACGCTATTAAGAATGTAAAAAGATTAATGAAATAGTAATATTTTTTAAAATAAATCATAGTAATCTATAGGAGGGTTAGTATGATAAATAAACAAAGTATGTGGTTCTTAACATTATTAAGTCTTGTATTAGTACTTGGGGTGTATTATGTCACAATGCCTAATGATTTGTTAAGTGGTAAAATTACAAGTGATGAAATAAAAGAAACTTTAGATGTAAAAGTCTCCGAAGGAGATACACTTATTGCAATGAGAGCTAATAGAGATGAAGAAGTATCTTTAGAAATAGAAAAACTTGAAAGTGTACTAACTAGTGATTCTTCATCAGTAGAAGATAAGAATAAAGCCTTTGAAGATCTTAAAGTTCTTAATTTAAATATTAGTAAAGAAGAGGCTTTAGAACAAAAAATAGAAGAAAAGTTTGGAATTAAAAGCTATATAGAAGTTAATAATGATGCTGTTAAGGTTGTAATAAATTCTAAAGAGCATGATGCTTCCCTTGCAAATAGCCTGATGAGATGTATACAAGAAGAATATGAACAAAAGATGTACATAAGTATAGAATTTGAATAAAATATAAACAAAATATATATTTACTCATAAACTATATTGAAGTGGGTGAGTAAATGAAAAAAATATTAACAGCTAGAGAAAGAGAGGTATTTGAATTACTTGTAAAAAATTATACAACAAAAGATATATCAGATAAACTTTATATCAGTGAAAAAACTGTAAGAAATCATATATCTAATGTTATGCAAAAACTAGAAGTAGAAACAAGAACATCAGCGGTTATTGAGCTTATTAAAATTAATGAATTATCAATTTAAAATGGCTATTTAGTCATTTTTTATTTCATTGTAAATATAATTAGTTAGAGGTGCTTTTATGTTAAAGAAAATGTCTTTAAGAAAAATTGCTGTTACAAGTGTATCTTTATTTTTAGTAGCACTTATATATTTATTTCCATCTAATGACAAATTAAGTATTAATAAAAGTGTTAACTATATAGATGAGAATGATGTTGAAGTGATATACTTGATTGATAAAAATAACTATGTAAGTGAAGTTAACATTTCTATTGATAATGACATATTAGAAGAAAAACTAAAAGAAAAACTAGAAATACTTACTGATAATAAAAAAACAGATAAATTACCAAACGGTTTTAAAAGCATTATTCCTAAAAATACTGAAGTTCTATCATTAGAAGTAGACAAAGGCATTTGTACTGTAAATTTTTCTAAGGAATTTTTGGGTGTTTCAGCAATAGATGAAGAAAGATTAATTGAATCTATCATCTTTACTTTAACTGAAGAAGAAAATGTATCTAAAGTAATTATAAAAGTAGAAGGCAATACTCTTGAAAGGCTTCCTAATTCTAATAAGCTTTTGCCTAATATACTGGATAGAACATATGGAATTAACAAAAATTATGATATAAATAGTTTATATAATCTAACTAAAACTACTATTTATTATAGCAGTGAAGAAGATGGACTTAAATATTATGTTCCTGTTACTAAAATAACTAATAATAATGATGAAAAAGTCACTGTCATAGTTAATGAACTTAAAAGTAGTTTACTTTATCAAAGTAATTTAAGTAGTTATTTAAATAGTAAAGCTGAGCTTAAAAAATATGAACTAGAAGAAGAAGTTATGAATCTTACCTTTAATGATAAAATATTTGATTCTATTTATGATAAAAATATATTAGAAGAAGTAGTATATACAATAGGTAAAAGTATTAAAGAAAATTATAATGTTAAAAGTGTTGTATTCTATGTTGATGATAGTGAGATAATTAGTTTCTAATTATGAAAAAACTCTAACAAATGTTAGAGTAGTTTTTTAGTGGCGTCTCGGAGACGATTCGAACGTCCGACCGACGGCTTAGAAGGCCGTTGCTCTATCCTGCTGAGCTACCGAGACATCAGTCAATGACAAAATAAATTATACAATAAAAATATAGATTAAGCAAGTCTTTTTATAAAGATTTTTTGATAATCTATGAAGATGCTTAATATTAATATTATGAATAATGTATTTATTATTATACAATTATACAAATTATTTACACCAAAAAGTGCAAAAAACATTGTTTTTTAAAGAATTATATTTCAAAAAAAGTGTTTTTCTATTTTTTTTCGTACGAATAAAGTAGGAGGGCAAAAAAGCATGAATAAAAAAATTGAGGTTTTACAAGAAGATAAAATTGATTGTGGAGCAGCATGTTTATTATCTATAATTCGGTATTTTGGTGGAAATATGCCATTAGAAGATGTGAAGGTTTTAATAAATACTGGAAAAAATGGTACTAATGCTTTAAATATAATAAATGGTGCTAAAGAAATAGGATTTGATGCAATAGGAAAAAAACTAAGTTTCAATAATCTAATTAATAGCAAAAACATTTTACCATTAGTAGCGCACATCAAAAAAGGTAATTATTATCATTTTGTAGTTATTTATCAAGTAGATGAATCTAATAATAAGCTAGCAATTATGGACCCATCAATAGGCTTAGATACAATTACATTTAGTGATTTTAAAGAAAAATATTTAGGTACTGTTCTAATTTTTTCTAAAAGAAGAAATTTGCCTTATATTAAAAGTGAAAATAACTTATTAAAAGTTTTCTTATCTAATATAAAAAAAGATAAGAAAAAGCTTTTATTTCTTACACTTATTTCTTTAATAGTTTTTATCTTAAATCTTTTTGAATTAAAGTTATTTAATCATTTAATTTCAAATAAAGTAAACATTGTATTTAATTATACAATAATAATCCTAATATTTGTGTTTACTAAAAATTCTATGGAATTTATAAAGAATCGTTTGTTTATAAATATTAAATACAATCTAGAACATAAAATCAATTTTGAAGCTTTCAAAAGGCTTTTAAACCTTCCTATAAGCTATTACAAAAATAAAACCACCGGAGAGATAATTAGTAGAATTAATGATTTAGATCTGCTTAAAGATTTAATATTAGAGACCGTATCTATTTCCAGTATCAACATTCTAATGATAATATTCATTCTTTACATTTTGTCTAAAGAAAGTATATTATTTACTCTAATATGCTTGCTCTTTATAATTGCATATCTATTTACAGTTTTATTATTTAGTAAATCATATAAGAAAAAAGTTAGATATATGCAAGAAAGTAAGGGAGAATATATATCTAACTTAATAGAAAAAATTGAAAGGTATGAAACTATAAGTAATTTGAATATAGAAGATAACGAATTACTATCCATTGATTGTCAACATAAAAGATTTTTAAATGATTCAAAAAAAATAAGCTCTTTAACTGCAACTGAAGAACTATTTAAATCTTTCATATTCACTTTATCAAATATATTAATTATTTTATTAGGGACGTATTTTTCAAAAGAAAGAGTAATTATTATATACATTCTATTTAACTACTTATCCAGTGCAGTCAAATCAATTATTGATTTAATACCTAATGCTTATTTAGCATTAATGAACTTAGATAAGATTAACCAAATGTTAGTTGATAAACAGGAAAAAAATAATTGCTTAATTGTTGATGGAGACATTCAGCTAAAAAATGTAGAATATGAAACAAATGGCAAAATCATTTTTTCTTCACTAAATTTGTTTATAAAACAAAAAAGTAAAATCTTTTTTACCGGTCAAAGTGGTAAGGGGAAAAGTACTCTGTTAAAACTATTAATCAAATATGATTCTAGGTATAAAGGAGAAATATTTATAGGCAATATTAATTTAAGTGATGTATCAAGAAAGCAAATTGTAAAAAATATAACCTACATAAGTCAAAATGAAGAGCTTTTTACATCAACCATTAAAGATAATTTATTATTAAACAGAAAAATACCTGAGCAGAAGTTAAATAAAATTATAGATATTTGTGAACTTAAAGAAGTAATAAATGCAAAAAAACTAGGACTTGATACACTAGTTGAGGAAGGTGGATTTAATTTTAGTGGTGGCGAAAGACAAAGAATAATTCTTGCAAGAGCACTTCTTAAAGATAGTAAATACATTTTAATAGATGAAGCACTTAGTGAAGTGGACCTTTCTTTAGAGAAAAAAATAGTGGCAAAAATACTTAATTATTTTCAAGATAAAACTATAATTTATGTTTCTCATAAGAAAGAAATAAAAGAATTATTTGAAAAAATATTTAATATAGAAGGAGGAGTTTATGAAAAGTGAAGAACTTAGAGAAATAAGTGGTGGCATTTCTTGGGGCTTTATTGGCCTAGGAGGCACCATTTTAACATTTCTTTTAGGATTTTTAGAAGGCTTAACTAACCCAGTTAAATGTGGAAGATAAAATGTAAATATTTTTAATGAAAGGAGGAATTATGAGTAATACTGAACTAGCTAATGTTTATGGTGGATTTGGAATAATAAATGCTTTTATGAATACACATGCTATATTAAGGATAGCTAAAACATTAGTAAAACTTATTATAAGAAGATAATAAAAAATAATAATTAAAGAAAGGAGAGACTTATGAAAAACGAAGAGCTTAGCAGCGTAGTTGGAGGAATAGCTTGGACTAGTGCATTTTTATCCGCACTTACAAAAGTTGTTACTACAATATATGATATTGCCAAAAGATTTGGTTCTTCTTATGTAAGAGCAAAATCTGGAAGTTTATGTGATTTTTAAAGTATAGGGAAGATTAAGACTTCCCTATACTTATTATTAAGAATAAAATAACTTATAAAATTAACTTCTTTTTCTCATAATAAAAATAGGTGATAAGAGTGAACTATCAAACAGCAATTTCTTTTGGCCTAGTTAATATACCTGTTTTAATGAACAGTGCAATTAAAGATAATAACATTACATTTAATATGCTTCATAAAAAATGTGGAGAAAGACTTGAATACATAAGATACTGTCCACATTGTAAAAAGGAAGTTAAAACAAGTGAAATAGAAAAAGGCTATGAGTTTTCTAAAGATGAATATATCACTTTAACAGATGAAGATTTTGAAAAACTTAAGAGTGAAAATGATAAAGTGCTGGAGATAATTGCTTTTGTTAATATAAGTGAAATAGATCCGGTTTATTATGAAAAGAGTTATACTTTAACTCCAATGAAAAACACTAAGGCATTTAATCTATTTAAAGAAGCGTTAAGAAAAAGCAAAAAAGTTGCTATTGCAAGAACAGTTATGAGAAATAAAGAGTACTTTGTTTCTATTCGTTTTGGATATGAAAATATAATTATGGATACTCTATATTATGAAGAAGAAATAAAGATTCAAAAAGAAAAGACTAAGAAAGAAGTAAATACTAAAGAGCTTACAACAGCCATTAAACTAATAGATGCAATGAGTGGCAAGTTTACTCCAGAGAAATATATAGATGAGTACCAAACAAGACTTAGAAAAGCTATAGATAAAAAGATTAATGGTAAAAGCGTACATAAATATAGAGGCAAGAAAAAACTTAAAAGTGTAAATGATTTAATGAAAGCACTGGAGGAATCATTGAATGAAAAAACTAAAAAGAAGTGATTTTCTAAAAAATGGACCTATGCTTTTAAGTGAAATAGAAAAACCTTTTGAAAGCGACAGCTATTTGTACGAAATTAAATTTGATGGAATAAGAGCTTTAATCTACATAAATAATGGCCAAATAGTTATAAGAAGTAGAAATGGTTTAATACTAAATGACATTTATCCAGAACTAGAAAGTATTAAAGACTTGTCTAGTGATATATGTGTATTTGATGGAGAAATAATTTCTTTAGATAAAGGAAAACCTTCATTTTCTAAGCTTCAAGAGAGAAATAGACTTACTAACAAATATAAAATAGAAAAGAAGATGATAGAAGAACCTGTCATATATATAGCATTTGATATTCTCTATAAGAATAAAGATTTAACTAATTTAGAACTTATTAAAAGAAAAGAAATTTTAAATACTTTTGAAGATAATAATATATTTGTTAAAAGCAAAATTTTCGCTAATGGAACTAAACTATTTGAAAATATAAAGAAGAAAAACTTAGAGGGAATAATAGCTAAAAACAAAGAAAGCAAATATGAATATAACACTAGAACTAAAAACTGGATGAAGATTAAAAATTATAAAGAAGGTAACTTTTATATAGGTGGATATTTAAAAAATAAAAATGATTATACAATTACAATACTGCTTTGTAAGAAAACGAAAAATGATTATATCTTTGTAGGTAAATGCTTAATGGGAAGTAAAAGCTCTTTATTTGAAAAGATTAAAAAAGAAAGAATAGTTAAAAACTATATAAAAGATTATGACAATAAAGAAGCATATATAATAAAGCCAAAATATAAAATAAAAATTAATTTATAGAAAAAACAAAAAATGGAATGTTAAGACAACCTTTTATAAAATAATTAGTGTAATTTTCTTTTAGTTATGGTAAAATGATAAATAGAATAGAAGGGAATTATATGAAAGTATTAGTAGTTGGAAAAGCAAGTTTAGATACATATATAAGTATAGATGGTTTTGTAAAAGAAAATACACGTTCAAATATAAAAACAAAACTTGAATGTCCATCAGGATCTGCATTTGTAAGTGCATCACTATTATCTTTATGGGGAGAAGAAACTTATTTTAATGGAATAATAGGCAGAGATGACGCAGGTAATAAAATACTTAGATATGCTAAAAATATTGGACTTAATACGGATTATTTATTAAAAAAGCAAATTGAAACTACTAAAAACTATGTCATATTAAACAGATACAACTCTTCTAATACAATATTGTCAAACATTAATAAAAATAAAGCAGAAACAATTGATATCGAAATTACACCAGATGTAATATTACTTGATAGTGAAGAATATGAGCTTTCTAAAATGGCTATCGAATCTTTTCCTAATAGTAAAAAAATAATAAATCTTTATAATATAAATGAAAGTACATTAAAGCTATGTAAAAAATGTGAATACATAATATGCTCTAAAGAATTTGCAGAATTAATAAGCAAAGAAAGATTAGATTATACTAAGCCCGATACTTTAAAGAAAGTATTAAATGAAATGTGTGAAGTTTATAATTCTGAAGTAATAATAACTTTAGGAAATAAAGGCTGCCTATATAGAGTTGATGATAAAACAAAAATTATGGGTGCTATTAAAGTTATAAAAAAAGATGAAACAGGAGCAAGAGACATTTTTGCTGGAGCATTTGCTTATGCTATTGGAAAAAATTTACCAATAGAAAAGAGCTTAAAAATAGCTATCATTGCTTCAGGTTTATCGGTAAAGAAAATAGGCTCAACAACTAGCATTCCTGATATTACAGAGGTATATGAAATATATGCGAAAAATAGATGATCCTTTTATAGCAGGTTTTCCTTTATTAGATTTGCATGGAGAAGACAGAGTAGGAGCAATAGTTAAAGTTAAAGAACTAATAAGTGACTCTATAAAACTGAAAAACTATAACTTGGTACTTATTCATGGAAAAGGTACAGGTGTTTTAAAAGAAGCTGTGCATGAATATTTAAAACATGATAAAAGAGTGCTAGATTATAAACTTGATAATATAAATGATGGAATTACCATTGTAAAACTAAAAGAGCAATAAAAAAACAATCCTTATTCTGGATTGTTTTCATTTGGTTTAATATGTATATACCTTGTTTCTTTAAATGTTGTTCCTAAATAATTAACAGTATAAACTACTTCATATTCACCAATTTTACTATTATCTATTTTATTTACTTTAGTGCAAGCACTAGTACAATCGTTTATTTCATAACTCATGTCACTAGCTGAAATAGTATCAGTAACATCTAAATTGTTTACTAAGAATTTAATTGTTTTAGTTCCAACTTCAGGTATTTTATCACCGATTTTATAATCCGGATTGATATATGACTCATTTCCGGCAGATATTGCTTCAAGTTTAATCTCAAATGTAGTAGTAGAACCAGTCAAGTTAGTACTCACACCATTAGAAGCATTATCTTTAAATATTGTATATGCGCTTTTAACTACAACAGAGTCATAGCCTGTTGTATCATCAATCGTAAATGAATTATCAGCAGTATGACCGACATATACTAAATTTTCTCCACTTCTTAAATAAACATCATAGCCAAATTTACCAATATTTTTTTCATTATATTCAAGTCTTAGATTCAAATATTTTTCTGCGTATTCGCCATATCCAGAATTAAAATAATTAGTCAAATAATCTAAATTAACTGCATTTGGAATAGGTATTGCATCCCAACTAATTTTGGCAGAATGTCCTGTTTCTATAGCGTTTAAATTAGTAACATCAGATAAGGTACTAAATCTTGTGCTAACTTCAGTAGGCTCTGTACCTGAAATAAAGTAATGTTTTTCTTTTAAATCTTTAGGAGTATATTCGCTGGCAAGTCTACCAGGTATAGTTTCTAGCTCTACTTCAGCAGTAGTTATGCCTCTAGGAACACTAAATCTTCCAGATTTCATTATATTTTTAGTTAATAATGCTTGTATTTTATTTCTTTGTACACCAGAAGCCGAAAAAGTTGTATAGTGTTCTTTATCAAGTTCATCAAATCCATACCAGAAAGCTATTGATACTTCTGGGTTATAAAATGCTGACCAAACATCCTGTACAACACTTTGTGAAAGTCCATTTTTTCTTAATGTGTCTGGATCATATGAGCTTGTTCCTGTTTTAGTAGCTATATCAGTAGAACTTACTCTAGCAGCAGAAGGAGTAACAGCAAGTAACATATTTGTAATTAAATAAGCAGTAGTTTCTTTCATAACTCTTTCTCTTGAATAAGTAATTTCTTGTTTATCTCCAGATTCTTTATAAACAATATATTTTATTGAATGTGCTTCTTCATAATATCCTCCATTAGCAAATGCAGAGTAGGCAGTTGCAAGTGCTACAGGATTTGTTCCTTCAAATGCTCCGATTGAACTAGATTCAAGTATTTTACCATTATCGTTACCAGGAGTAATTCCAAGTGAAGTACAGAAGTTCCACTTCTGAGTATTGGTTGTAGCTCTAAATGTCTGAAGCGCACATGTATTCATTGACTTTGAAAGTGCAGTCTTAGCGGTCATAAGTCCACTATTATCATCATTCCAGTTATAAATTATTCCTCCACCAGTATAAGTGGTTTCTTCATCAAATAGAGGAGTGTATGTAGACCAGTTTAGATATTCTACAGCTGGACCATAATCTAGTATTGGTTTAATTGTAGAACCGGGGTGTTTTTTAATCATAGTAGCATAGTTATATGAACGTTCTCCAGTATTTTCTCTATGAGCACCAATTGCTAAAATAGCAGAGTTACTATTGTCTAAAACTGCAATAGCAAGCTGTATTTTTTCATCTGTAAATTTATATCCATAAGTTCCGTCATAGACTTTATTTATTACATCTTGTTTATCTTTATCAAAATAAGTATAAATTTCTAGCGGTACTTTATAAGGACTAACATCATATTTGTTAATAACTTCTTCAATAACAGTATCAATATAACCTTGATATGGTTTAGAAGAGTAAACATTTTGCTTAACCAATCTAGTAACAGGAATCTGTTTAGCAATTTCTGCTTGTTCTTCAGTAATATATCCATGTCTTTCCATTAGATTAAGTACTTGATTACGTCTTGCTTCTGCATCTTCTGGATATACAAATGGATCATATCCGCTAGGTGCTTGGAATAATCCAGCTAGCAATGCAGCTTCTGAAAGAGAAACATCTTTGGCGCTTTTACCAAAATAAGTTTGAGCAGCTTGTTCAACACCAAAAGCCTCATTTCCTAAAAATTCTGAGTTTAAATACATTTGAATTATATCTTGCTTAGTATATCTTTTTTCTATTTTAAAAACTGCCATATAAATATCTGTAAATTTTCTGGCAATACCTGCAAAACCTTCACTAACAGTATCAGTAAATGCATTTTTAGATAACTGCATCGTTAATGTAGAAGCTCCACCAGCACCACTTGTTCCAATAGCTTGTCCAAAAGATGCTTTCAAAAATCTTGCAATATCAACACCATTATGTTGGAAGAACCTAGAATCTTCAGTAGCCACAAGAGCATCGATTAAAACTTCAGGTAGTTCTTCATATGTAAGCTTAATCCTTTTCTCAACATTATCTCCAGCATTCATTCCAAGTGTAGCTAAAATATTATTGTCTTTATCATAAATTATAGTAGAATCTTTATCATAAAGTAAAGTTTCATCAAATTCTGGAGCCTTAATTACTATATAGCCAATAAACAATATAATAACTGCAATTATTCCAATCGCACCTAAAGTAATTATTGATAAAACATTATACCATACTCTTTTTTTCTTTTTAGGCTTTACTTCTTTTTCTCCTTTTGTATTCTTTAGTCTTGCTTTAATTTTATCTTTCTTATTCCTTATTTTATTAAAATTAATTTTAGTTTTTAACTTTGCCATTTTCATTCTCCTTTAAATAAACTTCATCAATTACTTTAATGTAATCAATTCTTGGCATATATCCTTCCTTTATAATATGCCCATTTTTTTCTATGATGTCATATGGAATACTTTTTCTATCAGTATTATCTATAAAATTTATCAAATCTTCTCCTTTAAATAGAAAAAACTTATTATTCATAAATATAATTAGAAATACAATTCCACCATGTCTCAATATGTTTCTAATGTGAAGAATTTGATGCTGTTTAATATTACTTAAAGGAAATGATGTAGCATTTTTGCATTCTTTAGCATCAAATTCAACATATTTTCCTTTATAAATACCATTATAATCTAGAGTAGAAGTTTCTGAGAACACAGCTTTATCTATTAATGTTGTTTTTTCTGATCTATAGCTTATTTTTAAAACCTTAATTGGTGTAGGTTTTTTATATATAACAGCTATATCTTTAGATAAATAATAAGTATTTGAATCATTTATAATGTGTTCTAAGAACATACCTCTATTTTTGTAATTAATATTTTTGTAGCCTGGCATTTTCTTCACCTCCTTAATTATACTATATATATAGAAAAAAATCTATTTTACACTTACTTTTAGACAATAAAACGTAAATTTAGAAAAGTCTCAGTTCACAACTGTGCAAAAATAAATACAAAAATGTTGACAAACGATATTTAATATGGTACAATTATAAACGTTAAGGGGGGGAAAAAGCATGATGTACGAAATGATAATGGAAGCGCAAAAAAGAAAAGCTATATTAGAAAAAAATAAAAAATTAACTATTACAATGAGAAGTTTATATTTTAATTCATTAGCTAATACTAATTTAATATTAAGAGACATTCTAAAAACTATGTATTCTAATAAGTATGAGAATTGTCAAACAATATTAAAAATATATAGACCTCAAGATTTAAATAGCTTTATGGGCGAAGTAGACTATAATGTTGATGAACAAATTGCATGTACTTACCATAATAGAAATAATATAGACAATGAAATTATGTATGTTAAAGTATTGTTTAACAATAAGACTACTTTTTTACCTATAGTATACAATGAATTAATAAATGCATTAGATAGAAATAATGTTGATATAATTCAAGATGGTAATAGCTTTAACTTTAATTTTAGAAATAATCGTGAAATGAATACAAAGAATTTGAGAGCTTAAAAGCTCTTTTTTCATGCCTTAGTGCTTGAAAAAGCCAATCGGGTGTGCTATAATCACTACTAGAAATGAAGGGAGGGAAAAGAATGACAAGAGTAGAGGTAAAGAATGGTAACGTAGAAAATGCTTTAAAAAGATTCAAAATTAAAGTTCAACGTAGTGGTGTCCCTTCTGAAATGAAAAAAAGAAAAGAATACTCTAAACCAGGAGTAGTAAGAAGAGAAGCTAAGAAAGAAGCTATTAGAAATGCTAGAAGAGCTAATAGAAAACATAACTAATAAGGAGGCTTAAAATATGCTTTATGGAAAATTAAATGATATGGTAAAAGAAGCTATGAAAAGTCATGATAAAGATACATTAAGTACTTTAAGACTTTTAAAAAGCGCTATTGATTTACAAAAAATCAATAATAAATTAACTGAAGTAACAGATGATACAGTTATAGAAGTAGCATCTCGTCAAGTAAAACAACATAAAGAAAGTATTGAAGAGTTTAGAAAAGCTGGAAGAGATGATTTGGCTGATGGCTTAGAAAGAGAAATTAAAGTAATAAGTAATTTCTTACCAAAGCAAT
>ONXO01000068.1 GCA_900321795.1 uncultured Eubacteriales bacterium | reverse complement strand
ATGTAAAATATACGTTAGTAGGTCATCCTGAGAGATTAGAACTAAAACTAGATACATACACCGAAGTAAAAGATAAGCTTTATAGATCACTAAACTCTGACTTTAAAACAGTTTTATGTGTAGGAAAAGATGAAAACGAAAAAACAATAAAAAAAGAACTTAAGTTTTACCTATCAAACATAGAATACAAATCATTTAAGAATTTAATAATTGCCTATGAACCCTATAGCAAAATAGAAGAAGATGATGTAGACTTAGTAGATATTGAACTAAAAAAAGAATACATTACTAAATACATAAAGCAACACTTTGATGAAGAAATAACATTTATATACGGAGGAGCAGTAAGTAAAGAAAACATTAAAGACATACTTTCAATAACAGATGGTGTACTAATTGGAAGAAACAGCACAGACGTTAGAGAATTAAAAGAACTTTTCAAAGAGGCTAAATAAGCCTTTTATTTTTACTTTTCGACAAAATGTGACGAAAACTGACCATTTTAGACAAAACTAGACAAAATAAACTCTACCTTGTTTTATAATAAACGTATTATAATAAAAATGTAACATAAAGGAGAGGTTATGAAGAAGAGAATACTAGCAGTAGATGATAATAAGAACATAACAGATTTATTAACTGAATATTTTGAAAGCAGTAAAGAAATCGAAGTGGTAGACACAGCAGCAGATGGGGAAGAAGCATGGGATAAAATACGTAAGAACTCTAATAACTATGATGTTGTGCTTTTGGACTTAATCATGCCTAAGAAAGATGGAATGTATGTACTTGAAAAGATAAAAGAAGAAAAAATGAACATAAGAGTAATAGTAGTAACAAGTTACAATGAAGAAGAAACAATAAGAAATATAAGCGAATATGGAGTAAAGTACTTTGTACTAAAACCATTTGATTTAAAACAATTAGAAAAGAAAATAATAGAGATAACATCAAAGAAAAGAGATAATACAATAATAGACTTGCAAGAAGGCAAAGAAATAGTAGAAATAACTAATATGCTTCACAAACTAGGAATACCTTCACACATCAAAGGCTATCAATATGTTAGAGATGCAATCAATTTAGTTTATACGAACCCAGCTTTAATAGGTGGGATAACTAAAGAGTTATACCCTGAAATAGGAAAGATATATAACACGAGCACTACTAGAGTAGAAAGAGCTATAAGACATGCGATTGAAGTGTGCTGGAACAGAGGCGACTTAGACTACATGACCGAAATATTTGGCAGTAGTGTTGATATTGACAGGGCCAAACCTACAAACTCAGAATTTATAGTCACAGTAGCCGATAGATTAAAATTAGATAGACTTAGAGTAAGATAATCCACAGCAGTATAGTGGTTTTTATTTTGTCAAAACAACGGATAAACATCTAAAAAACACCTGAGATAACATTAATATAGACATTAGCTAAACCTTTTGGTAAAATAATACCAGAAGAAACGAGGAAAATATGAAAAAAATTGTTCTATTAATATTAGATGGTTTTGGTATAAATAAAAGTGAACAGGGTAATGCAATAAAAAAAGCAAACACTCCGGTTCTAGATAGATTACTTAATGAATATCCAAATAGCGAACTAGAAGCGAGTGGTCTAGAAGTAGGCCTTCCAAAAGGACAAATGGGGAACTCTGAAGTGGGTCATATGACTATAGGAAGCGGAAGAGTTAACCTCCAGCCATTGACTTATATAAATGATAAAATCAAAAGCAAAGAATTTTTTTCGAACGAAAAACTAAACGAATTAATGGATTTCGTAAATAAAAATGACAGTACTCTGCATTTAATAGGACTACTATCAGATGGTGGAGTGCACTCGTCAATAAATCATTACTATGCGGCATTAGCTTTAGCTAAATTAAAAGGAGTAAAAAAAGTGGCTTTTCATTTCATAACAGATGGAAGAGATACTCCAGTAAAAAGTGGCATAAACTTTGTAAATGAGTTTATGACAAAAACAAAAAAACTAGCAATAGGTGAAATTGCTACAATAAGTGGAAGATACTATGCAATGGATAGAGACAATAGATTCGAAAGATTGCAAAAAGCTTATGATGCAATGGTATACGGAAGAGGTAATGTTTTCCCAAGTTATGAATCATGTTTTAATGAACACTATAAAAGAGATATAACGGATGAGTTTATAAATCCTAGCATAATCACTAGAGGAAAAGAAATAAAAGACAATGATGCTGTTCTATTCATAAACTTTAGACCTGAAAGAATGAAAGAAATAATAGATGCATTAACAGACAAAAATTTCAAAGTATTTAATACAAAGGAATTCAGTAATTTAAAATTACTTTCTATATTTAATATACATGACAAAGTTGACTATGCATTTGATACTGAAAAACCAACAGACACTTTAGGAAGATATATAGATGCTTTAGATTTTACACAAGCAAGAATAGCTGAAACTGAAAAATATGCTCACGTTACATATTTCTTTGATGGAATGAAAGAGTTAAACTCAAACAAATGTGACAAAATACTTGTACCATCACCAAAAGTAGCAACATATGATATGAAACCAGAAATGTCAGTAGGAGAAGTAACTGAAACAGTAATAAAAGCTATGGAAGAAGATTATGATTTTATACTTGCCAACTTTGCAAATCCAGACATGGTTGGGCACACAGGAAACCTACAAGCAACAATAGATGCGGTTGAAATATGTGACTTTTGTATAGGCAAAATTGAAGAAGCTGCAAATGAACATTTATATGAACTAATAATAACAGCAGATCATGGTAATTCTGAAAAGATGCTAACAAAAGATGGTGAGATGATAACATCACATACTACAAGCAAAGTGCCGTTCATACTATGTAACAAAGAATATAAATTAAAAAGTGAAGGCTCATTAAAAGACATTGCACCTACTATAATAGATTTATATGAAATAAAAAAGCCTGACCAAATGACAGGTGAAAGTTTAATTATAAAATTAGAAGAGGAATAATCCTCTTTTTTATTATCCAAAAACACAAATTTCTTTACACAAACTTGCTAAAAAATTTGCGAAAATTTTGCTTGACTTTTACATACTTTTTGTCATATAATTAATACTGTATGACTGCAGGGAAGCACAAGGTTGCTGATACACCCGGTTAAGTTGTAAAGACTTAACTTGCTAATCAGGTAATTTGTGTGGAGCGGCGTCTATGTATAGACAAAGGAGGGTATTTAATGGCAAAACAAAAAGTTCGTATCAGATTAAAAGCATATGATCACAAAGTACTTGATACAGCTGCTTCTAAAATAGTTGAAACAGTTAAAAGAACTGGCGGTAAGGTTTCTGGTCCAGTACCACTACCAACTGACATTGAAAAATTCACTATATTAAGAGCTGTTCATAAGTATAAAGATTCACGTGAACAATTTGAAATGAGAACTCATAAAAGATTAATTGATATAGCTGATCCTAGTAAAGAAACAGTTGATGCATTATCACACTTAGATTTACCTGGTGGAGTAAATATCGAAATTCAAACAAAGTAAGATTTAAGGGAGGAAAAGTAAATGAAAGGAATCTTAGGACGTAAGGTTGGAATGACTGAAGTATTCCAAGCAGACGGAAAATTAGTACCTGTAACTGTAATAGAAGTTGAACCTAATGTTATAACTCAAATTAAAACAGTTGAAAAAGACGGGTACAATAGTATTCAATTAGCTGCTTTCAATAAAAGAGAAAAGTTAGCTAACAAACCAGAAATGGGACATTTTAAAAAAGCAAATACTACACCTAAGCGCTTCTTAAAAGAAATTAAAGGATTAGATGTTTCTAATTATGAAGT
>ONXO01000023.1 GCA_900321795.1 uncultured Eubacteriales bacterium | reverse complement strand
TTCTGATAGAGTTTTAATGGGGCCAGCTAAGGTAAGCAGAAAAGTTACTGATTATGAAAAAAATATTGTTTCATATCATGAAAGTGGACATGCAGTACTTGGTATAATGCTTCCAAATGGCGAGGAAGTTCATAAGATTACAATTATTCCTAGAGGTATGGCTGGAGGTTATACTCAGATGCTTCCTAAAGAAGAAAGAACATTGGTTGCAACTAAAGATGAGTTATTACAAAGAATCACTTCTTATTTAGGTGGTAGAGTTTCTGAAGAGTTATTCTGCGGTGAAATATCTACTGGTGCGAGTGATGACTTCAAAAGAGCTACACAAATAGCTAGAAGTATGGTATGTGAATATGGTATGAGTGATTTAGGCCCTGTTCAGTTGGAACATAAAAATGGAGAAGTGTTCTTGGGTAGAGATTATACTAATAGTTCTAGAAATTACTCAGATGCCGTTGCTTTGGAAATAGATCAAGAAATTAGAAAAATTATGAATGAATGTTATGAAAGAGCGAAGAAAATCTTAAGTGAAAACAAAGGTTTAGTTGAAGCTTTGGCTAAGACATTATATGAAAAAGAAACTATTACAAAAGAAGAAATTTACGAAGTGGTTAAAGAGTATAATAGAGAACATAAGACTACTATTGAAGAAGTAGAAAAGCAAGAATCTGAAAATAAAGAGAATTAAAATAAGGATATGAGTTTTGACTCATATCCTTATTTATTGTTATCTTTTAGCTCACGTTTTATTGATTTTACAAATGAATGAAAATATTTGTTGTTTTTTCTCTTTTATATTGTCGCGATTTATGTTAAAATTAGTACTAGCGAGGTAGTATTATGGGAAAGGTTATATCACTAGTAAATCAAAAAGGTGGGGTAGGCAAAACAACAACTAGTATCAATCTAGCTAGTGCTTTAGGGCATCTAGGTAAAAAAGTTTTATTAATAGATTTAGACCCACAAAGTAATAGTACTACTGGGCTTGGTATTAATAAATCTGATATTAGTAAAAGTATTTATGAAGTAATAACACATGAAGTTAGTATTGAAGAGGCTATTATTAAAACAAAGTTTAAGAACTTATCTGTAGTTCCTTCTGTTATTCTTTTAAGTGGAGCAGAAATCGAACTTATTCAAACAGCAAGTAGAGAGGAAAACTTTGTTATAGGAGATCAATTAAAATTACAAATAGATAAAATTAGAGATAGATATGATTATATTTTAATTGATTGTCCACCAGCACTTGGAGTACTTACTACGAATGCACTAGCTGCTTCAGATAGTGTTTTAATACCTGTTCAATGTGAATATTATAGTTTGGAAGGTGTAACACAACTTTTAAATACTGTACTCTTGACAAGAAAGAAAATTAATCCAAACCTTAATATAGAAGGTGTTCTTTTGACAATGCTTGATGGAAGAACATTAGTGGGACTAGAAGTAGTAGAAGACGTTAGAAAAATATTTAAAGAGAAAGTATTCAACACAATAATACCAAGACTTGTAAGATTAGTTGAAGCACCAAGTCATGGCAAACCAATACTTGAATATGATCCAAAATGCAGGGGAGCAGTTGCTTACATTAATTTAGCGAAGGAAGTGATTGAAAGAAATGCAAGAGAAGAGGAAAGCACTAGGGAGGGGTCTGGAACAACTATTTAGTAATGAATCATTTAATTTAGATGATTTTGAAAAAGAGATAGTTGAAGAAACTCCAAAAGAAGATATAAGCGAGGTAAGATTAGATGAATTAAGAGCTAATCCTTATCAGCCTAGAAAACATTTTGATGATGAGAAATTAAATGAATTAGCTAGTAGTATTAAAGAGTTTGGTGTATTTGAGCCTATTATAGTTAAAAGAAGTATTAAAGGCTATGAAATAGTTGCTGGTGAAAGAAGAAGTTTGGCCGCTAAAAGAGCAGGACTTACTACAATACCAGCTGTTATTAAAGACTTTACTGATGATGAAATGATGAGCATTGCACTTCTAGAAAATATTCAAAGAGAAGATTTAAATGTAATAGAAGAAGCTAATGCTTATAAAGCTATGATAGATAAAATGCATTTAACACAAGAAGAACTTGCTAGTAAAGTTGGTAAAAGTAGAAGTCATGTAACTAATATACTTGGTATTCTTAAGTTGCCAGTAGAAGTTCAGTCTATGG
This sequence comes from uncultured Eubacteriales bacterium, assembly GCA_900321795.1. Classification (GTDB taxonomy): domain Bacteria; phylum Bacillota_I; class Bacilli_A; order RF39; family UBA660; genus RUG727. Next base: position 17,116 of record ONXO01000023.1, on the reverse strand, counting down.
TTATAAATGGAAAAATTAGTATGGGGCATGCTAGAAGTTTATCTAAGTTAAGTGATGAAGAACAAATATACAATCTAGCTGATCAAATTGTTAACAATAATTTAAGTGTTAGAGAAGTAGAAGACAGAATTACTAATGGAGAGTATCCTAAGAAAGCACCTATTAAAAAGGTAGAAGAAAAAGATGAAAGAAAACTAGAAATACAAAATATAATGAGAGAGAAAATAGGTACTCTTGTTAAGATTAATAAAAATAATGTTGTTATACCTTTTGATAGTGATAAAGATTTAGAAAGAATACTTGAGATATTAAACATAGATATTGATATGGACTAGGAGAAAATATGAACTACAAATTAGGAAGTATTGTTGTAATGAAAAAGCCTCATCCTTGCGGGGAGAATAAATGGAAGATTACAAGAGTTGGCGTAGATATTAAGCTTGAATGCACTGCTTGCAAAAGAACAATTATGATGGATAGGCTAGAGTTTGAAAGAAAACTAAAGAAAGTGGTGGAATAATGAGAAAGAAAAAATTTAGTCCAATATTTATGTTTTTAGTTCTTACACTTGCTGTTTTAGTAATTAGTTTTGTATTATCCATATTTGGTGTACAAGCTGAATATACTACTATTAATACATATACAAATGCACTTCAAAATAATGTTGTGCAAGTAGAGAATATGTTAAGCGCTGAAGGGCTTAAATATATAGTAACTAATACTGTTAGTAATTTTGCTAACTTTGAACCACTTGCTATGCTTATAATTGTTCTTATGGGTATAGGGGTACTTGAGAAAAGTGGTTTTACTAAGACATTTTTTACTTTAATAACTCAAAACTTTAGAAAGAATACTATTACTTTTGTATTGATTTTGTTTGGTATGATATCAAGTTTATTTGGGCACATTGGTTTTGTAGTAGTTCTTCCACTTGGAGCTTTACTATTTAAATATGGTCATAGGCATCCACTGGGAGGAGTTATTGCTTCTTTTGCTGGAGTATGCTTTGGTTTTTCATTAAATGTATTTTTAACAAGTACTGATACGTCTTTACTTATGATTACTCAAAATGCTGCACATGTAATTGACTCTGCATATTCTATAGAAAGTATGTTTCAGTTATTTATTATGATAGTTGCTAGTGTCGTTGGTGCTATTCTTATGACTAGAGTAACTGAAAAAACAATAATGCCTATGCTAGGTAAATATGAGTTTGATGAGATTGAAACTTTAGATGTAAATTTAACTAATAGAGAGCTTAGAGGTTTGATTCTTTCTATAGGTGCTGCTTTAATTTATTTGGTCATTATAGTTTATATGATATTACCTGGACTTCCATTAAGTGGTGGTTTACTTGATATGAATGGTACATTCTATATAGATAAATTATTTGGAGAAAGTTCACTATTTGCTCAAGGCTTTGTGTTTATAGTAATGTTTTTCTTCCTAGTTGTTGGGTTTGTTTATGGAATTGTGACTAAAACAATAAGAAGTAGTAAAGATATGAGTGAATCTTTGCGCTACTCATTAGATGGAATGGGTTATGTATTAGTTTTAATTTTTGTTGCTAGTTTATTTATAAGTATATTTAATAAGAGCAATATTGGTACAATAATTGTTGTTGCTTTAACTAATTTAATAAATACATTTAACTTTGGAGGACTAGGTTTAATAATTATATTATTTGTCATATCTATTTTAGGAAGTTTGGTTTATACAGGTGTTGTTAGTAAATGGCAAATGATGGCGGGTAGTGTTGTTCCAGCTCTTATGAATGCTAGTGCATCACCTGAAATGGCTCAAGTGGTGTACACAGCTGGATCTTCACTAGGACTAGCTTTTACTCCTGTGATGGCTTATTATATAGTTTATATAGCTATTTTTGATAAGTATGGAAAAAGTGAAGCATCACTTTTAGGACCTATTAAATATATGAGACATTATGGTTTGGTAATGACTATTATGTGGTTTATAATAATACTTGCATTTTATATTACAGGACTACCTATTGGAGTGGGAACTAGCCCAGTATTAAGTTTTTAAGGGGGAATTAAATATGTCGTTGAAGGCTGGAATTATAGGAATGCCTAATGTTGGTAAGAGTACACTTTTTAATGCTATTACTAAGAAAAATATACTTGCTGCAAATTATCCTTTTGCAACAATTGATCCAAATCTTGGAACTGTTACTGTGCCTGATAAAAGGCTAGAAGTTTTAGAAAATATGTACTTACCAGAGAGGCTTATACCTACACAGTATGAATTTATCGATATAGCAGGACTTGTTAAAGGTGCTTCTAGTGGTGAAGGACTTGGTAATAAATTTCTTTCTCATATCAGAGAAGTAGATGCTGTTATACATGTTGTTAGGTGTTTTGAAGATAAAGATATCATTCATGTAGAAGGTAATATTAATCCAATAAGGGATATAGAAATAATTAATCTAGAACTTGCTATGAGTGATTTAGAGATAGTACAAAATAGAATAGATAGAATTGCTAAGAAAGCAGAAACAAGTAAAGATAAAGAAGCTTTAAGAGAAGTAGAAATACTAAATAGATGTAAAGAGGCTTTATCAGAGGGTAAACCTTTAAGAGAAGTAGAGTTTACTGAAGAAGAAAGAGAAGTTTTAAGAGTATTTAATTTTATTACTTTAAAACCTATGATTTATTTAGCTAATATGTCTGATTCTGATTTAGTAAGTGGTAATAATGTTTACTTAGATAAAGTTAGAGAATATGCATCAAAAGAAAATAATACAGTTATACCTATGTGTGCTAAGATAGAAAGTGAATTAGTTGAACTTAATGATGAGGATAAAAAGCTTTTCTTAGAAGAAATAGGAATAGAAGAAAGTGGACTTGATAAGTTAATAAGTGAAACATATAAGATATTAGGTTTATGTACTTTCTTTACTGTAGGTACTGATGAAGTAAGAGCTTGGACTTTTAAAAATGGAATGAAAGCTCCTGAATGTGCTGGTATAATACATAGTGATTTTCAAAGAGGTTTTATAAGAGCCGAAGTTATGAGCTATGAAGATTTAGCTAGTTTAGGTAGTGAATTAAAGGTTAAAGAAGCAGGAAAGATGAGACTTGAAGGTAAAGAGTATTTAATGCAAGATGGAGATATTTGTTATTTTAGATTTAATGTTTAAGATAGGATTTGTTTCTATCTTTTTCTTTTGAAAACATACAAGAAAACATACAAGATGATTTAATTATCTTGTATGTTTTTAAAGTAATTTATTTTTTTAGCTTGCTCATCCATTCTTGAATCTTCATATTTTTCAATTTGTTTATATAAAGCTTCTTTAAACTCAAATGGTTTATCAATGTATTTGTATTCAAATTTTGTTGATGCGGTTACTATTACTATATTACCGCATTTTAATAGTCTTTCTGTAAAACTTTGATTAACTTCTATTCCAGTGATTTTGTTTAATGGACTGTTTAATTCTCTTACATTAAATAGTCCTGTCTTACCCTTTATTCTTTTTGTAGTTATTATTAATGATGTATTAAAGTATGTTATTAAATCTTTTAAAAGCCAAAATATAAAAATAAATGTATAAATTCCTAATTCTATAAATAACATAAGCAGTAGTAAGTTTAGTATTTGCCTGAAAATAAAAATTGATTTTGATAGCTTTCCATTTAATATAGTTTCTTCATTCATCAGTTTAACTCCTTTCATATACATTTTATAACAATATTTGCATTAAATCAATAAAACTAAATCATAATAATATAATAATATATGATTATTGTGGACTAAAAAAGTTATTAAACAAAATCTATAATTAAAGTAGTTAGTTCACTGATTGTAGGAGGTGGATTATGGATAATAGTATTTATACTTTAAAGGATTATGGTGTCGTAGATATTAATTTAAAAAGTATTATAGACAAAAAGAAAATAAGTAGAAGCAAGCTAAGTAACATGATTGCATTAAGTTATGATTTAGTAAACAGATATTATAATAACAAAGTTACTAGAGTAGATTTAGATGTGATTGCTAGATTTTGCTATGTGCTTGATTGTAAAGTAGATGATATTTTAGTTTATTCAAATAAGAAGGAGGTAAAATAGATGAATTATTGTCCAAATTGTGGTGGAAAATTAGATGAAGGAGCAGATGTTTGTTTAAACTGTGGAAAGATGGTTAATAAGAAAGGCGTTAATCTTAATCTTCAAACCGATATTCCTGAGGGAAGAAAGAGTAAAGTTGTTGCTGCGCTTTTAGCATTTTTTTTAGGAAGTCTTGGAATTCATAATTTTTATTTAGGTTATACTTCTAAAGGAGTTGCTCAGCTACTACTAACTTTAGTTGGGTGGATTATTGTTATTGGACCATTAATAGCAGGTGTATGGGCACTAGTAGAGTTTGTTCAAATACTTACTGGTTCTATAGATGATGCTAATGGGAATAAATTATTATAGAAGGAGGTAAAAAGATGTATAGTCAAAATGGTGTAATCAATAGAGCTGCACTTAAAAAGGCTGCTAGAGAAAAACTTAAAGGTAACTTATGGAATCTATGGAAACCTGTTTTAGTAATGGGATTAATTGGATTTGTTGCTGGTATGGTTTCTGGTCTTTTCGGAGAAGAAAGTACTGCTGCTAAAGTTATAACAGTTTTAATTGAAGTAGTTTCTTTACCAATGAGTGCTGGTTTAATTCTATATACTCTTAATTTCACTAGAGGTAAAAAATTTGATATCAAAGATTTATTTACTTACTATGATAAGAGAATATTAAATCTATTATTACTTGAAATAGTTGTTGGATTATTCACATTCTTATGGTCATTACTATTCATAATTCCTGGTATTATAGCTGCTTTAAGTTATTCAATGGTAATTTATATTTTCATTGATGAAACTAAAACAGATACTATGGAAATAATAAAAGAAAGTAAGCGATTAATGAATGGATACAAATGGGATTATTGTGTATTTGATCTAAGCTTTATACTATGGATGTTGTTAGTAACTGTTACTGCAGGTATAGCTGCTATTTATGTAGTTCCTTATATGTCAGTAGCACAAGCTATGTATTATGATGAATTAAAATCTATTAAAGGATAAGTGAGAAATCACTTATTTTTTTTATGATTATGAATAGATTTTAATAGACAAATAGGTATTTTAGTGGTAAAATACCTACTGAAGAGCGAAAAGCTCCTTGCTACTAATGTAGCCGTTAGACCAAAGGGAGGTGTAGAAACGTGAAAAATTATGAAATTATGTTCATAGTTAAGGCTGATCTTGCTGAAGAAGACGTTAAGAATGAAGTTATCACTTTGGAAAAAGTTATAACTGATATGAATGGTAAAATCGTTGAATCTAAAGATTTAGGTCAAAAGAAACTTGCTTATGAAATAGATAAACAAGTTAGAGGTTACTATCATTTACTTAATGTTGAATGTGATACAAAGGCTATCAAAGAATTTGATAGACGTGCATCTTTAGATGAAAAAGTTTTAAGGCATTTAATCATTAAGGAGGAAGAGTAGTATGAATAAAGTATTACTAGTAGGAAGATTAACAAGGGATCCAGAAATTAGAACTTTAACAAATGGAAATCCAGTGGCTAATTTTAGTATAGCTGTTAATAGAAACTTCAGAAATAAAGATGGAGTTATTGAAGCAGACTTCTTAAATGTCGTTGTTTATGGAAGACAAGCTGATAATATTGGAAAATATATAACTAAAGGTAGCCAAGTCGGAGTAGAAGGAAGAATACAAACTAGAAGTTATGATGCTCAAGACGGAAGTAAGAGATATGTTACTGAAATTATAGCTGATAATGTAGAGTTTTTAAGTAGTAGGAATGGTGGCAATAGTGAAAACGTTACTGCTCATGTCGATACTACAAGTTCAGTATATATGGATGCGCCTAGTCCTGAAATGGGAATAGATGTATCAAGTGAGGATCCTTTTAAAGATTTTGGTAGTGAAGTTGCTTTAAGTGACGATGACTTACCATTTTAAGGAAAAGGAGGAAATAAAATGAAGGATTTTTATCCAAGAAAAAAGAAAATATGTCAAATGTGCGCTGGTAAAAGTGTTGATTACAAAGATGTACCAATCATCACTAAGTATATAAATGAAAAGGGTAAAATATTACCAAGAAGAATGACTGGTGCTTGTGCATTACATCAAAGACATATAGCACAGCAAGTTAAAAGAGCAAGATTTATGGCATTAATACCATTTGTAAAATAAGGCTTTATGCCTTTTTTCTTTTGGTTGAAAAATAGTTCTTGAACTAGTATAATTATGATATATGGTGGTTTAAATGAAAGAAAAGATTGTCAGTTCTTTTAAGAAAATTATAGATTATATTGCGAGTAAATTAAATGAAATAAATATAAGAGAGATATTAATACTTGCGATTCCTTTTATATTTATGCATTTATTTATATTTATAATGGGGTTAAAAGTAAGTTATAATTATTTTGATTGGCTTACTCCTGTTTTATTTAGTTTTACTTGGATTATATTATTTTTAGGTATAAGCTTAAGTGTTAAAAGTAAAGTTGGTAAAGTATTTTACGTTTTGTTTAATATAGTATTTGTAATCTTGTTCCTTGTGCAGGGTGTTTACTATTCAACAATGAGTAATTTCTTTGACTTTAGCATGATGAGTGCTGCTAGTGAAGGCGCTCCTTATATTATGAATTCAATTAAAGCTTGTAATCCTTTAGTATATGTTGGTTTTGTCTTAGTGATTATAAGTGTTTTTGTTGGATTAAAGTTCTTTCCTAAAAAAGAAAAAAGTGATTATAAATGGTTAAGTACAGTATTTTTACTATTTTTGTTTTTACATATAATTACTCCTTTAACACTTGGTAGGGCCAATACTGAGTTAACTTGGTCAAGCTGGAGAAATGCTAGAAATATATATAATACATATAACGATATAAATAAAGCAATTAAAGTTAGTGGTTTTTATGAGTTTACTATTAGAAACTTTTATATAACTTATTTAAAGAGTGAAGAAGCAATTACTGAAGAAGATATAGAGTTTTTGCAAGGAGCATTTAAGGGCGAAACACCTAAGAAAAATGCATATACTGGTCTTTTAAAGGATAAGAACCTAATTATAGTTCAGCTAGAGGGAATGGATGATTGGATTTTAAGTAAAGAAACTACACCTACTATATATAAAATGAGAAATGAAGCAGTTAATTTTAAAAATCATTATTCATTTTATAATGGTGGAGGGTCTACATTTAACTCTGAGTTTGTTATTAACACTGGTTTTATTACTCCATTTTCTTATAATAGAAATGCCTATACTTTTAATAAGAATAGTTTTCCTTATAGTTTAGCTAATTTACTTAAAGAACAGGGTTATAGTGTTAATGCTTTTCATATGAATAGTGGTGAGTTTTATTCTAGAACAGTTAATTATATTAATTGGGGATATGATAATTATTATGGCCTTAGTGATATGATTAAATATGATGATAGTTCTTATGAACTTGATAGAGAGTTAATACTAGAGGAGGAATATAGTGATTTGATGTTTCCTGATGGTAAGTTCTTTGATTATATAATTACATATTCCGGGCATTTTCCTTTTACTACTAGTAAAGCTGTTTGTAAAATGCTTATAGATATTGATAAAGAAGAAGGGCTTATTGATGAAGAAGAAAAAGTAGTTATGTCTGAGGAAGAGTGTGTTTATAGACAAAATAAAGAAACTGATTATATGTTTGAATTACTTCTTAAAAAGCTTGAGGAAAAGAACTTACTTAATAATACAGTTATTGTAGTTGTTACAGACCATTATTTATATACTTTAGAAGACTTAACTATATTAGATAAGTATAAAGAAACTAGCAATAATTTAATTAATCATACACCTTTCTTTATTTGGAGTAAAAATTTAAAGCATTATGAAGTCAATAAAGTTACATCTCAAATTAATATTTTACCTACAATTCTTAATATGTTTGGTTTGTATAGTGACAAGTCTTTATATATAGGTGAAGATGCTATGTCTAGAGATTATAAGGGAATTGCATTCTTTAGTGATTATTCCTGGTATGATGGTAATGTTTATGTTGACGGCGGAGAAGTTACTAATGGGAAAACGATTAGTGATGATGATTTAGAAAACACTAATTACGTTGTTAATTATTTGACTAGAAAGAATGATTTAACACTCAAATACAATTATTTCAATAGGTAGAATCTTGTATAATAATAAGTTACATGATATAATTATCATGTAATTTTTTGGAGGAAGAAGTACATGAAAAAATTAGATTTAGTAGTACCTTGCTTTAATGAAGAGGATAGTATTCCTTTGTTTTATGAAGAAATTAAGAAAGTAAGGAATGAATTAAGAATAAATATTAATATTTATTTCATAAATGATGGTTCTAGTGATAGGTCTTTAGAAATTATGAAAGATTTGTCTTTTAAAAATGAATGGGTTAATTATTTATCATTTTCTAGAAACTTTGGTAAAGAAGCTGCTATGCTTGCTGGTCTTGAAGCTAGTACTGGGGATTATGTTACTATTATGGATGTTGATTTGCAGGATCCACCATCACTTTTAGGTGAAATGGTAAGGCTTATTGAAGAGGAAGGATACGATGTTGTAGGAACTAGACGTGTTACTAGAAAAGGCGAACCACCTATTAGAAGTTTTTTTGCACGCATGTTTTATAGAATAATAAACAAAATGAGTAAAGTAGAAATGGTAGATGGTGCTAGAGATTATAGATTAATGACTAGACAAGTTGTTAATAGTATATTAACACTAAAAGAATATAATAGATATTCTAAAGGACTATTTTCTTTTGTTGGGTTTAAAACTAAATGGTTAGAGTTTGAAAATGTTGAAAGAGTAGCAGGAGAAACTAAATGGAGCTTTTGGAAACTATTTTTGTATGCGATAGATGGAATAGTTGCATTTTCAACAGCCCCTTTAGTAATTAGTGCAATGATTGGTTTATTATTTTGTCTAATAGCTTTTGTTTTAATAATTGTAATTATTGTGAAAACATTGGCTTTTGGTGATCCTACAAGTGGATGGCCAAGTTTAGTATGTATTATATTTATGGTAAGTGGAGTTCAGCTACTAACTCTAGGAGTAATAGGTGAATACTTATCAAAAATGTACATGGAGGTTAAAAAACGTCCAATATATATAGTTAAAGAAACTAATTTGGAGAAGTATGATGATTAGTTTATATAAAAAATATGAAGAGGTAATAAACTATTTAATTATAGGTGTATTAACGACATTAGTAAGTTTGTGTACTTATTATGCTTTAACTTATACTGTGCTTGATTCTTCTAATGCATTAGAAATGCAAATAGCCAATGTCATTTCTTGGATAGTGTCAGTAACTTTTGCTTATTTTACTAACAGAAGTTTTGTGTTTAAAAGTAAAAATAAAATGAGTATTAAAGAAGCATTTGGTTTTTATATGTCTAGAGTTACAACACTTTTACTTGATATGGGGTTAATGTATTTATTTGTTACTATTCTTTCATTTAATGATAAGCTTGTTAAGCTAGTAGTTCAAGTTATAGTTATAGTTTTAAATTATGTATTAAGTAAGTTTATAGTTTTTAAAAAATAACAAGAGGTTTTTGTGTGAAGAAAAAGGATTATATAAATATATTAATAGTGTCAATTTTGGCTCTTGCCATTGTTTTTGCAAGTATATTGTTTACTCAAGTGTTTGGTTCAGACACTGACTGGGTGAACCAGCATACTGTGTTTCCAGAATACTTGAGGATGATGTTTTATAAAACAGGTAAATTAATACCTAATTTAGCTTTTCATTATGGGGCAGGGCAAAATATATTTAATATTTCATATTATGGATTGTTAAGCCCGATTGTATTACTGTCATATTTACTTCCATTCATGAGTATGACATTATATACAGTTATTTCTTCAATTGTGATTATACTATTGAGTGGCTATTTGTTTTATAAGTGGCTATTTACTAATGGATATTCATCAACTATATGTTTAGTAACTACTTCTTTATTTGTACTTGCTACACCATTTATTTTCCATATGCATAGGCACATTATGTTTGTTAATTATATGCCTTTTTTAATTATGTGTTTGATGGGTATTGACAAACTTGTAGAAAAAGGACAAAAGAGTTATTTTGTTATAAGTGTATTTTTAATGATTATGACTAGTTATTACTATAGTGTTTGTGGCTTACTAGTAATTGGAACTTATTACATTTATAAGTATTTAAAAGTTAATAAAGATGTTACAGCTAAGAAGTTTACTAAAGATTTGGTTATAATGATACTTCTTGCTTTAATTGCAATAGGTTTAAGTGCTGTTTTACTTCTTCCTACAGTTTATACTTTAATGCAAGGTAGAAATAATGCTACTGAGACTTTTGGTTTAATAAAACTCTTAACTCCTAATTTTAAAGTTCATAAGATATTTTGCGGTACTTATCAAATAGGCCTTTCTATGATTGGATTTATATCACTTTTGTATCTATTTTTTACTAAAAAACGTGAGAATGTAACTTTAGGTGTTTTAACTAGTATAGTACTTTTTATTCCATTATTTATGTATTTATTAAATGGTGGACTTTACTTAAGAGAAAAGTGTTTTATTCCATATATACCACTAGTTGCTTATATGATAGCTATTTTTATTAAAGATTTGTATAATGATAAAATAGATTTAAAGAAATTTATTATATATTTGCTAGTTATTAACATTCCTTTGTATTTCTTTAATAGAAGACAGTGGTGTTATTTATATTTGATAGGTATTATTATTTGTTTAGTGCTTCTTCATTATAAGAAAGGTTATAAGTATTTACTTTGTATTTTGGTAGTCGTAGTTTCTTTTATTCATGCTTTAATAATGGCTAACTGGGAAGATGTTTTAACAATTGAGTATTATAAGCAATTATTTGATCCAGAATACGAATATGCTATAGATGACATAATTAGTAAAGACAATGGATATTATAGAATAAACAATATGGTTTATCCGCTTAGAACGATGAATAAAATATATGATGAAAGATATTATACAACTAATTTTTATTCATCTACTTATAATGGTTATTATTTAGATTTTATTAGAGGTATTTTTAAGACTAATATAGCTGAATATAATTATTTCTTAGTATCTGCTTCTAGTAATGTTTTGTTTAATAAATATATGGGTGTTAAATATATTTATTCAGATCATGATTTAGGATTAGGTTATATAAAATTATCAGAGAATATGTATGTTAATAGAGAAGCTTTTCCTCTTGGATATGTTTCGTATAGTTCTATAAGTGAAGATGATTTTGATAAACTAGAGTATCCTTATAATATAGAAGTTTTAATGAATAATGTAATTACTAAGGAAAGTATAGATGCTAAGAGTGAAGTACATACTCAAAAAGTTAATTTATCTTTTGAACTTATTGATGTTGATAGCAAAAACGTCACTATAAATAAGGAAGAAGAAGGTTATAAAATAATAGTTAAGAAAGATAGTGAGTTTAAGGTTAAATTAAGTGAAAAATATAATAATCAATTACTATTTGTTACACTTAATGGCCTTAATAGAAATAGCTGTGGAAACGGGAATACTTTTATAAATATTAATGATGTTAATAATTTAATTACATGTTCTAGCTGGCCTTATCATAATAAGAATGAGAACTTCCATTATTTGTTAAGTGGAAACTCTGATATACTTAATGTAAAGATAGGTAAAGGTACATATATTATTAAATCTATTGAAAGCTATATACTTGATTATGATTATGTTAAATATTCTAATAGAAATGTTGATGCTTTTGATATAAGAGAGATTACTGATGAAAATATAACGGGTTATGTTAATGCTAAGAAAAAAGGTTATTTTGTTATGAGCACCCCTTATGATGAAGGATTTACTATTAAAGTTGATGGGCAAGAAGTTCAAAAAGAGATTGTTAATAAGGCATTTATTGGATTTAAAATAGATGAAGGTAATCACTTTATTGAGATTAGCTATAATAGTCCATTCTTAAAAGAAGGAAAAATTGTTAGTTTACTCAGTGTATTTATATTGATTAGTATTTGCTATTTTGATAAAAAAAGAGCCAAGAAAGAGAATTAGAAAACTCTTTCTTTTTTGTTAATTATTTAGTAAAATGTATATAGGGATAAAGAGGAGTAAAAGTTATGAGTTTTATAAGTGTTTTAAATGCTATAGAAAATATATATGTTACTGGTAATAGAATAAATAATGTAATTGCTATTGTTTTAATGTGTTTAGTTGTGCATAGAATAGTTTTCTTTATTATTGGCATGTTTACAACAAGAAAATTTAAACCTAGTAAAAAACAACATAAATACGGAATTTTAATAGCTGCTAGAAACGAAGAAAAAGTTATAGGTAATTTGCTAGATAGTATTAATAATCAAGATTATCCTAAGGATCTTTTAAGAGTATTTGTAGTTGCTGATAATTCTACTGATAAAACTTATGATGTTGCTGAAGAAAAAGGTGCAATTGTTTATAATAGGAAAGATACTGAACATCAAACTAAAGGTTATGCTCTTGAGTTTTTAGTTGATAAAATTAGTAAAGATTTTGGTATAGAAGAGTTTGATGGATATTTTGTGTTTGATGCAGATAATCTGTTAGAAAGTAATTATATTAATAAAATGAATGATGCATTTGATGAAGGGTGTAAAATTATTACTTCATATAGAAATAGTAAAAACTTTGATGAAAACTGGATAAGCGCAAGCTATGGACTTCACTGGATAAGAAGTGCTAGAGTAAATCATCGTGCTAGAAGTGTTTTGCATTTAGCTACTAATATTCAGGGCACAGGTTTTTTAATCGCAAACGAAGTTATAAAAGATGGATGGCATTATACTTCACTTACAGAAGACAGAGCTTTAACTGCTGATGCTGTACTTCAGGGATACGAGATTACTTACCAAGATGAAGCAATATTTTATGATGAACAACCTACTAATTTAAATATTGCCTTAAGACAGAGATTAAGATGGAGTAGAGGTCATTTAGAAGCTTTTGCTGAAATGGGATTTTTTCTATTTTTAAATATATTTTTTGGTAAATTAATTACAAGGAAAAAATGGAATAAAGAAAATAAGAAACATAATAGTTTTAAAGATAGAATAGTGGAAGGAATTAGACACAGGTTTGCTGCTTTTGATACTTTAGTGCAGCTTTTGCCGTTGGCATTTATTAATTTAGTTAGGTGGATAATATTTTCTTTAATAATCTTTAGCATTTATAGCAAAGTATACGGAATAAGTGGTGCTAATCTTGTTAATTCTTCTTTAATTCAAATCTTTATTAATCCAGTTACAATTGATGTTAGTCCAGGTTTATTTGCTTTACTTATGAGCTTAGTGCTATCTGTTTGGTGGAAATTAGTGTCTAGACTTCTATCTTATTTAGGTAATATGTTTATGGCAATTTATGTATTTATTATTGAAAAGAGAAGAATAAAAAAAATATCTATACTTAAGAAGATATGGTTTATAATAACTTGGCCAATGTTTGATTTAATTGGTATTTATACAACTTATGTTGCTATTTTTAAAAAGGTCAGTTGGAAACCTATACCTCATAATAGTAATATTACTATTAATGATTTAAAGTCTTCAAAATAATGAAAGCATATAAAAATATTAGCTTTGTATGAGCTAATATTTTATTTGTAATTTAATAAAATTTATTTCTTTTTTAATTTCTATCTCTAGCTATTCCTATTAATCTTATAAGTTGTAATATTTCTGATAAGGCACCTGCCACATAGGTAAGTGCTGCAGCTGTAAGCATGTTTTTGACTCCATCTAAATCTCTGTTACTAGCAAGAGATATTTCTTCTAGTTCTTTATGTGCTCGTTTTGATGCATCTATTTCTACTGGAAGAGTAACTATTTGGAATAATACTCCGGCTCCTACCATAATTATAGCTGCATATATCATATTTATATATTCTAGGAAGAATCCTATAATCATTACAATATATGCAATTCTAGAAATGAAACTAACTACTGGTACCAAAGTGCTTCTTAATTTGAAGAAAAAATAACCTTTTTTATCTTGAATAGCATGACCACATTCGTGTGCTGCTACTGCCATTGCTGCTACTGATGTATTATGATAAATATCAGTTGAAAGTCTTACTACTTTTCTTGATGGGTCATAATGGTCAGTAAGTGTTCCTTTAGTTTCAACTATTACCATATCATTAAGACCATTCTTATCAAGTATAGCCCTTGCTGTGTCATATCCAGTAAGTCCTTTTTCATTCTTCCTTTTTGAGTTATTACTATAGCTAACCTTTATATATATTTGTGCCATTAAAGGTAAAGCTATTATAAGTATTATTAAATATAAATCTTGCATTATCTCATCTCCTGTATATATTATATCAAATATTTATGTATTTTTTGTGAAAATGTTAATACAAGTTTATAAAAAACATATTTAATATAATTAATAAGATACTAGTAGTTTTTTTTAGACAAGAGTTTCAGTTATTTGTAGTGGATTAGTTATGGCAATATACGAATAAAAAAATGAATAACAGTAAAGGCGTACCTTTACTGTTTATTTTATGTAGTTATTTGTTCTTCTTTTAAATTTATAATATAGTCAAATTGTTTTTCTTTGTATAATCTTTGTGGTATAAATCCAAGTGTTTTTTCTTCATTATTTTCGAGTATTAGAAAAATGCATGAAGATAAGTCTATTGTTTCGTTGTTTGCAAGTTTGAGTTTTGCTGTTTTAAGAGAGTTTAAGATTATAGATTGTGTTTCAGTGTTGATAAGTTCGTAGTTGTTAACAATCACTATTGATCTAGGGTATGTTTTTACTTTTTCTAATAATGTGTTCTTTTCATTATATCCTACATAACCCGCTGGAGAACCTATAAGTTTACTTGACGATACTGAGCTTGTAAAATCTGATCCCTCTACGATAATTGTATTTAGTTTTAAAGCTTTTGCGTATTGTTTTATTAATCTATCATCTTTAGTTTCAAATAATATAGAAGTAGGCTTTTCATTTATATTAGTAAATATATTTTTAGTTATGTTAGTTAGTTTTAGAATTTGTTCTTTGTTATTTGGGAATTCTTTTATTAATACGTTGTTGATTCTAGATATATATGAGCTGTCTTCTAGTTCATATATTGGCATCATGCATCTATTTTCTAAAACATCTTTTAGTATGGATAGAGTTACGGTATTTTTACTTTTTGTGTTTCTATTAGTTCTTTTTGTTGATAGTTTATCTATTTTATTTTTTATTATACTAGCATTTGTATAGTCTTCTTGTTTTAGATAGTTTTGTTTTTTGATTTTTAGTTTATCTATTTTTTTTGAATATTCAATTGTTGAATTTTTAGTATTTAATACATTTGCTCTTGCACATACCTCATCTAAAAGATCAATACTTTTGTCTGGTTCGTGTCTATCTTTTATGTAAAGTGTTGAAATGTCAACAAGCTTTTCAATAACATTATTTTTTAGAGTTACGTTGTGGTATTCTTCGTAATCTTTTTTTATCTTTTTAATTATTTCTTTTGTTTCATCCTTGTTTGGTTCATTTACTAATACTTTTTGAAAACGTCTATCTAGTGCTTTATCTCTTTCTATTGTTTGTTTATATTCTGCACTTGTGGTAGCACCTATAACTCTTATTTTGCCTCTTGCTAGAGCCGGTTTTAGTATATTAGAAGCATCAATCGCACCTTCTGCTCCTCCTGCTCCAACCAAAGTATGAATTTCATCTATAAATAATACAAGATTATCCATAGTTTCTAATTCTTTTATTATTTTTGTTAGCTTTTCTTCAAATTCGCCTCTATACTTCGTTCCTGCAATTACTGATGCTAGATTTAGATTTAGTATTATCTTATCATTAAGGAATGGAGGAACATCATTATTTATTATTCTTCTTGCCAGTTCTTCAACTATTGCGGTTTTTCCTGTTCCTGCTTCTCCTATAAGAATAGGATTGTTTTTGTTTTTTCTTGCTAGTATTTCTATTATTCTTTCTATTTCTTTATCTCTGCCTATAACTTTATCTAATTCATTTCTTTTTGCTTGTTCATTAAGGTCTATTGCCAAATCCTTTATAGTTAGTTTCATATTAGAAATATCTTTTGTTTTTAAATTATTTATAATATTAAATGTGTTTACACTTAATTCTATTAAGACTTTATAACATAAAGTGTTTTTGTTTTGCAGTATACTTTTTATTACCATGGTAGTTGTTATTTCTTCATTTAATTCATCTTGTTCAAGAATTATTGTTTCTATACAATTTAAAAACTCTTTACTGTAAAAAATATATTCTTTATCATTGGTGTCTTTAATTAAGTAGGGAAGAAGAGTATTGGTAGTAATATTATTTTTCTGAAATAGTTCACTGATAAGATTATTATTTTTTAGAGTACTTATTAAAAAGTGCAGTGTGTTTACTTCATTATTTCCATTCTCTATTGCCAATAATTCACTTTGTTTTAGTATGCTTCTTAGTTCTTCTGAATAGTTATTCAAAATAAAACACCTCCATATATTCTATGTTATATTGGGGTGTTTTAGATATTATTATTCAAAAGTCCTTCTTAAAACGCTTACTTCAATGTCATTTTCTTCAAGATATTCATCGGTTAAATATGGTGTAGCATCTTCGTCATATACTCTATAAAGAGCATCACAAATACTTGATTTAAGAGATTTTCTTTCAATGCAGCCTTTATTTGTTGTAATGAAACTATAGCTAATTCTATCTTGAATTAAGATAGTTAGGCAATCATATAGTGATTCATCATCTTTAGCTTGAACGCAAGGAATGTCTTTAATTCTTTTATAGTATTCCTTTGTCTTTTTAAGACTAAAATCTTCAGTTTCAGCAATTTCACATAGTTGCTCATCGGTTAATTCTACCATTATTTGGTCCCCTTTCTTAGTTTTATATGATAACATTTAATAATGATATTGTCAAATGAAAATACCTATGCTAAGCATAGGTATGATTATTTTATGATAATGTCTTAAGTGTTATTTCAGGAAAATGTCTCAAATGATATAATACATCACCAAGAGGTGATTACGATA
>ONXO01000014.1 GCA_900321795.1 uncultured Eubacteriales bacterium | reverse complement strand
AAGTTTTCATTTAAATCTGTTACTTCTATACTAATACTTCCAGCTTCTGAACTGTAATAACACTCTTTGACCTCTGCTTTTAATGATATACTACAAATCAGTAATAAACAAATAGCAAATAGTATATGTTTAATATATTTCATAAAACCTCCACATCAAATAAATTATAATTAAAAATATATTAAAAATCAACTTAGAATTTAAACATTCCTAAAATTTTGCCTTTTCCATCATTTTCTTCATCAGGTTTTATTTTAGAAAATCCTAATTTCATTAATAATCCATTTATTTCTTTATTATAATGTTTTCTTTCATCTAAAGATGGTAAATTGTAAAATACTTTTGATTTAGTCTCATATTCAAAATCATTTATTTCACTTGTTTTTACGTTGCTTTTATTTAGCACAATCTTATCATTTTGATGTGTTTCAAATACTTTTCTATTGCTCATTAATAGCTTATTTAGTTTTAAAGTTGATGGTTCAACCAAATATATTACATCTGTACATATTTCAGCTTCTTCATAATTATTCAAGTCTATTAATATGCAATCGCATTCTTTTCTTTTCATTAATTCTTTTGGTAAAGCATCACTTTCTACTTTTACCATATCTTTGTCATCAAAATATATAAAATCATTTTTATCTACTTCTAATGCACATACGTTGTAAGAATTAGATAGTTGTTTTTTCATCATATATGTAAGCGTTGTAGCTCCTGCATCACTTGTTAATGCTTTGATTCCTATTATTTTCTGTGATTCATATATGTTATTTGCATTGTTATCATTTGCATTAACTATATGATTATTATTTTCAGCTTGTACATTATGCATATGTGCTACATCACGATATGAATTTGGATGTTCTAATAGATATCTTACTCCTTCACTATTTCTTGTAAAATTATATAATCCAATTGATATAAGCTTTGAGATGTAATTAGCATTAGATGTTTCTTCGTCTAATACCAATATAATTCTATTTGAATCGAAATTAATGCTTAATTTTTGTAAATTGTCTGAATTTTGATAATCTCTTATTGAAGTTATATCAATTATCATTCTGTCAAAGTAAAAGTTAGAAAAATCATTAACTATTTGATCAGCATCAAAGACACCTTCTATTGATTTTATAACTTCAATATCTAAAGACATTAACATTTCTTTATATTTATTAGCAATTATTACATTCACTTAACTCACTCCTAATCTGCATTATATAATACTCTTGTTTCACCAGTAATTGGTATTGTTATGTTAAACCATACAATAGGTATTTCTAGTTTTATAAATGTTGTTACTCTATAATATTTATAACCTTGATTAGTCTGTAATTCAACAACACAATATCCACCCGTTCTATATCCACCATCTGAGCATCTGTTTTCATTAATTTCAGTTGTTGCATACCCTATATCTTTTAAAAATGCATATATTTTATCTTCGGTTGATGAACTATTTTGTAATGTAGTTAAACTTTCAGCATCCATATTTGAATAATTCGAAGTTGAATATCCTTCATTTTCTTCGATTATATTAACTATCTTATTTTTTACTTTAAATGCTTTTGTATAATTTACTGATACTGCAAGGTAACCTGAAAAAAGCACTATAAATAGCACTACAAATCCAAGTATCCAAGTACCACCAAATGCTTCTCTCATATTATCTTACTCCTTATTAATTTGTAGGTGGGCAGCAATACCATGCATTTCCACCCGCTTCATCAGCATTGGCCTGAACACATTTTGAATCAGCATTAGTACCTTTTTGTGCAGTCCATCCTTCACCCATTGTATTACAAGTATTTTGAATAATACTACTTTGAATCATAGGCCAAACAAATGCATAGAATAAACCTGCAACTGCTGCTATAGCAACAACAGTAATAACTGTCATATTTAATTCTCCTGTAGCTTCTTTCATTTATAATTCCTCCTTCTATTTTCATTTATTATTATACTTTAATTTTTTTTATTTATCAAGAAAATATGTAATTATACGTTAAAGTTTACAAAATATGGAAACAAATACTATCATTTTGTTACTATTATGTTTTTTTCTATTAAATAAGTTGTAGTAAATATATTTGGATTTGTACAATAAGTCATTACTAACTTATTTTCTTCTTTGCATATAAGAATTCCTACAGTTTTTTCGTTAAATGATTCTTTAATATTTTTGTCTATATAGTTAATATATTTTAATAGTTGCCCAATATGCTCAGGCTTTGCTTTAGTTACTTTAAGTTCACACACTACATAACAGTTAAACTTCACGTTAAATAGAAGTATATCTATTTTATGTGTTTTATTATTTATCATCAGCTTGTATTCACTTCTAACAAATGTAAAGCCTACTCCCAATTGATCCATGAATGTAGTTATATCATCAAGTATTATTTGATGTAAAAACTTTTCTTCTGTTTTTTCTTTCAATTCTTTATTTGTCTTTATTATTATCGGATTCATAACTAAATCAGTGACTTTTTCTTTTTCGTGTGTTATTAATTTAGCTTTGCTTTCTTCTGGAAGCCGTTCATATTCTTTTGATTTTATTCTGTTTCTTAATTCTCGTTTACTTAAATTAAGTTTCAAGCATACATTCATATAATAATTTATTTCACTGTCATTTTTCAATGGAAAAAGATATTTATAATGTGACCAACTTAATTGGTCATCCAGTGGATGGCCTTTTTTAATAAAAAGATAGAACTGTCTCATATATTTGAGGTTGCTTTGACCATATTTTTTATCAACTTCATAAATTAGTTTATTTGAATATTCCTTAATTAGACCATCACCATATTTAGCTCTTTCTTCTCCACCTTGAGCTTCTATTAATAGCTTCCCTACGTTATAATATGACTGTAAATCATGTTTGTTTTTACTATAGTCTTTTGCTTTTTTATAGACTTCATTGTCTATTAATTCTTCTTTAATCTCTTCATAATAATTTCTCATATTTTCCATAACTCTCTTTCTTTTCAATAAAATAAGTTGTAGTAAATATATTTGGATTTGTGCAATAAGTCATTACTAACTTGTTTTCTTCTTTGCATATAAGAAGCTCTTTCTTCTCCGCCTTGAGCTTCTATTAATAATTTACCTACGTTATAATATGACTGTAAATCATGCTTGTTTTTACTATAATCTTTTGCCTTTTTATAGATTTCATTACTAATTAATTCTTCTTTAATCTCTTCATAGTAATCTTTCATGTACTATTCTCCTTTCATACATGAATTACTCTAGCATAACTAGGAAATAAAAGTCAAAACGCGAATTTTTATTATTAGAAGGGCAATTTTTAAAATTAAAATTTGAAATTGTTACTTTTGTATTTTAAGATATACAAAAAGAAGGACAAAATTAAGAATTGCGTTTTCAATTATTAATTTCGTACCTTCAATTATCAATTTATGTACAATTTCTATTTTTTTACAATTTTTTTCTTAAAATATGAGCCTTATAGGTGTTATCCATTAGTTCATATACTGTCATAGGTCCTACTCCACCTGGAACTGGTGTTATATAGCTTGCTTTTTTTGAAACATTATCAAAATCAACGTCCCCATATAGTTTTTTACCTTCTCTATTGATTCCTACATCTATAACTACTGCACCATCTTTTACCATGTCTTCAGTTATAAAGTGCTTTTTTCCTACTGCCACAACTAAGATATCAGCTTCTTTTGTGTATTTTGTTAAATCTATGGTTTTAGAGTGACATAAAGTGACAGTAGCATTTCTATTAGTAAATAGGCATGCTAAAGGTTTACCAACTAATATGCTTCTGCCTACAATTACTACGTGTTGGCCTTCTATTTTTATACCATTATTGTCGATAAGATCTATTATTCCTTTAGGCGTACAACTTACTAGTGCTTGTTCTCCATGCATAAGTTTTCCAGCATTAATAAATCCTAAGCCATCAACATCTTTATACTCATTTATTTCATTAACTGCTTTTACACTATCAATATGTTTAGGAAGTGGCATTTGAACTATAATACCATCTATCTGATCATTGTTATTAAGTTTATTAATCTCATCAATTAATTCTTCATTAGTAATGCTTTCATTAAACTTTTTATGAATAAAATAGTATCCTAATCTACCTGCAAGTTTTTCTTTTTGCTTTATATAAACATTACTAGCTTCATCATTACCAACCTGAATAACAGCAAGACCGATAAGTTCATTTAACTTTTCTATTTTGCTTTTCAACTCTTCTATTTTCTTTTCTCTTAATTCTTTTCCATTTAATAATTCCATAATATACCCTCCTATTAAAATATATCACCAAATTAAAAGAAAAGCTAGTTAAACTCTAGCCTATCTTTAATATAATCTTTAACTTCATCTAGTTTTAAAGTTATCTGCTGCATTGTATCTCTATCTCTAAGTGTAACAGTTCCGTTATTTAGTGTTTCGTCATCTACTGTTAAACACCATGGAGTCCCAATTGCATCTTCTCTTCTATATCTTTTACCAATATTAGCTGTTTCATCATATGTTACCATAAAGTGTTTAGATAGTTCATTAGCTATTTCCATTGCTTTTTCACCATGTACTTTCTTTATTAGTGGAAGAACAGCTACTTTATAAGGCGCTAAGAAAGGTTTTAGTTTTAAGACTAGTCTTTCTTCACCATTTTCTAATGTTTCATTAGTATAAGCATTGTCTAGAAGTGCAAGTACTGTTCTATCTAGTCCATATGTTGATTCTATAATATAAGGAATAAACTTCTCATTAGTTTCTGGATCTAAATAACTCATTGAAGTTCCTGAATATTCTGTGTGTCTAGTAAGGTCAAAGTCAGTTCTATTATGTGTACCATTAATTTCTCCCCATCCAAAGTTAAATAAGTATTCAATATCACAAGCTTGTTTAGCATAATGGGCTAGTTTCTCGTGATCGTGGTATCTTAGTTTTTCTTCAGGAAGTCCTAAATCCACAAAAAACTTTTTGCCATATTCTTTAAAGAAGTTATACAATTCTTCATCTTCACCGTTTTTACAGAATGTTTGATATTCCATTTGTTCAAATTCTATTGTTCTAAATGTAAAGTTTCCTGGAGTTATTTCGTTTCTAAAAGCTTTGCCTATTTGTCCTATGCTAAATGGAAGTTTACATCTCATTGCTCTTTGAACATTTAAGAAGTTCACATACTCTCCTTGAGCATTCTCTGGTCTTAAATAAACAACGTTTTTAGAGTCATTTGTTACACCACGATATGTTTGAAACATTAGATTGAATTGTCTAATATCTGTAAAATCACTTTTACCACATTTAGGGCATGGTACGTTGTTTTCTCTAATATAAGTCATTAATTCTTCCTGAGTCATTCCGTCTGCATGTGCATCAGGATTAAAGTCATCTACTAAATTGTCAGCTCTGTGGCGTGTCTTACAATGCTTACAGTCAACAAGTGGATCTGAAAAACTTCCAACGTGTCCTGAAGCTTCCCAAACTTTAGGATGCATTAAAATATCTGCATCTAATTCGTATGCGTTTAATCTTTCTTCAATGAATCTCTTTCTCCAAGCATCTTTAACAGCATTTTTTAGTCTACTTCCAAGTGGTCCGTAATCCCATGTATTTGCTAGACCTCCATATATTTCACTACCTTGAAATATAAAACCATATTGTTTAGAAAAGTTTACTAATTCTTCTTGTGATTTAACCATTATTTATCATCTCCTTAAAATAAAAAGAGAACATTTCATATGGGCACTTTTAGGCACTGTTCCACCATACTTTGTTCTCTTTTAAAATATAGCTCTTAGGTCTCCACACCTCGTCATCGCTTTTCTATATAAATTATATGATTAATGACAAGATATGTCAAGTCATTATTGTAGATTGAATTTCCTTCTTAGTAGCTTTTGTGGATATGATTTGTCAGTTAATATTTCAGAAATGGATTCATCATAATGCACATTATGAATTGCATTTGCTACAAGTTCAGAGCAATCACATACATGTAGCCAAGGTAAATTTAAGTATTCATTTGGTATATATGATAAATTAGTTGTATAAACTCCATTTAATTTTCCTTCTCTATAATATTTATCAAACTTTTCTATCCCTTTTGTAAATAAAGCATATGTAACTATAATATATATGTTTTTTACGCGTAGTTTAGTGAGTTCATCTATTACATCAAACATAGAGCCACCACTTGATATCATATCATCTGATACTATTGCTGTAAAACCTTCTATATTAGAATTACCTGAATAATCATGAGATATTATAGGATACTTTCCATCTACTAAATGATTATAATCTCTTTGCTTGACAAAGCTGCCAGCTTCTCTGTGTATAAATTCACAATTAAATGAATTTAAGTAGACATTTCTTCTTCCAGTTGCTCCGTTATCTGGGGCTATAAATACAAGATTTTTTAGTTCATCAACTGTTAAGTCATTTATTAATTCTTTTAATATGTAATTAGTAGGAAAAAAATTATCAAATTCCATATTTGGGCATGCATGTTCCACTCCTTGATCGTGTGCATCAAATGTTAGAAATGCTTTAATTCTTTGCATTTCATCAAGCTCATGAAGTATCATTCCACATGTTAAGTTTTCTCTAGTGTTTCTTCTATGTTGTCTACCAGCATATAAAAGTGGCATTACAATATTTATGTGTTCTGCATGATGATTACAAGCACCGATTCCATCTTTTAGCTGCATCATTAAATCATTTGGACTTGTATGATTAATAAATCCATGCATATTATATTCTAGTGAGTAATTACCTATATCAGTTAAAAAATAAACATCTTTTCCTCTTACAGTTTCGTTTATCTCTACTTTTAAATGTCCATCTTCAAAGAAATTTTGATTTATAGGTAGTATATAAGTATATTTATCTGGATTTAATCCATCCATATTAATTAATAATTTATCTACTCTTTCTCCTAAAGATTTAGCACTGTCAAATACAATAAGCCTTAATTTGCTATCATTCACAATTTCTTTCATACTACTATATCACTCCAATAATAAGTATAAACTAACTTTTTAAAGGGGTCAACTATAATTATTCTTAAAAAATAAACTTTATTTTTAAGAAACTTTAATTGAAAAAGTAACTAGTTTAAACCAATCCAAAAGTTGGATAGCTTATTAATAGTTACTTTTTACATTATTTAAGAATGATTTACTTTTTAGATAAAGTCCTGTATATTCTCTATAATATATATTTAGGAATTCATCTATTTCATCTATTATATTTTTTTTTATTTTAAGTTCACTTATTTTGTTTATATCTACTAATTGATAACCTTTTATCATCTTTAGCATAGATTCACTATACTGCTTTTCGTTCGTTTTGTGAAAAGCACATACATATCCACCTTTTACAAGACTTACATTTACTATGTTAGTAGTTTTACCACATTCACAGCATCCTTCTAAATTAAGTCCAACACCTAAATAGTTTAGATACTTTATTTCTACTATGTTTGTTATTACTTTAGGATTTAATCCTTCATTTATTTTTATTAAAGCACTTTTGAATATTTCATAGATATCGCTAGAAGCATTCTCTTTATAAACATCTTTAGTCAGTTCAGTTAAGTAAGACATATACCCAAACTTTTCTATATCAGATTTAATGTTTATAAAGTAATCTATTGTATCTGCTTCTTTAAGTGTAGATAGTTTTCCTTCTTTATAATATATATGGAAATTGGCATATGAATAGTTTTCACTTACTACTCTAAGAGTACTTTTTTCAGATAAGGCACCTTTAGCAATTACGCCTATTAAACCTTTATTTTTAGTTAATATATTTAGTATTTTAGAGTTTTCTTTATATTTAACACTGCTAAGGACTATTCCTTCTACACTTATGATTTCCATTTTCTACTTCTCTTTCTTATAATTTAAATAATCTTCTACTTTTCCACTTTCTTTAAATTTGTTCCAAAGATTTAATTTACTCATTTTCATCACCTAATTAATATTGTGCTAGAAAATGTTTTTTTATTCACTAAAATTCATTAAATCCAAGTTCATTTAAATATTTTTCTTTATCTCTCCATTTTTTAAGAGTTTTTACATATAGTTCTAGATATACTTGTTTACCTAGCATTGTTTCCATTTCACTTCTTGCTTTTGTGCCTATTTCTTTTAGCATACTTCCATTTTTACCAATTATTATTTTCTTTATGGCATCTCTGTCTACTACTATATCAATATATACATTTATTGTTTTATCATCTTCTGTTAAATCTGATAATACACATGTAGCTGAGTGAGGCACTTCTTCTTCAGTTAGTTCTAGAACCTTTTCTCTAACTATTTCGCATAGTCTAAACTCTATAGGACTACTTGTTACGTCTTCATCAGGAAAATATTTTACTGTGTCTGTTAGATATTTACTAACTACTTCTATTAGTCTATCTACATTATCGTTTTCACGTGCACTTACAGGAACAATTTCAGCAAAAGTATATAAATCTTTTACTTCATCGATCTTTTTAAGTATTTCTTCATTAGTTAGTTTATCTATTTTATTTAATACAAGTATTACAGGCTTGTCAACACTTCTAATTTTATCTAAAACAAAAGCATCACCTTTTCCTAAAGGCTCTTTTGCATCCATAACAAGCATAAGCACATCAACATCATTAGCACTGTAGTAAGCCTGTGCATTTAGTTTATTACCTAGTTTGTGCACTGGTTTATGTATACCGGGGGTATCAACAAATACTATTTGAATGCCTTCTGTTGTATAAATACCCTGCACTAAGTTTCTTGTGGTAGATGGTTTATTACTGGTAATAGCTATTTTTTCGCCTACTATTCTATTTATTAAGGAACTTTTACCTACATTAGGTCTTCCTATTATACTTACAAATCCACTTCTCATTTATTTTCTCCTATAATTTCTTTATATGTATATATTTTCATGCCTTGATCATTTATTAAATTAAATATAGTCTTTTCATTTAGATACTTTTTTATGAAAGCCTTTACTTCATTATTTATATTGAAGTCACTTGTTTTGCTCATTATGTATATTACATCTATATTTCTTTCTCCATTTGCTAAACTAGAGTAAACAGCATTTACTAAGGCATGAGTTCCATCTATACTTATTCCGTTATAGAATTTACCTCTAGCTTCAGCGATAGATACGATGCCTTTTTCAGAATTATCTATAATTCCTAATAGTTTATCTATCATCTAGTAATACCTAAGCTTTCTAATATTTCATCTTGAAGAGAAAACATTACCTTTTCTTCTTCCTTTTCCATATGGTCATATCCTAGTAGATGCAATAGTCCATGCACTAGTAAAAAGCATAATTCTCTTTCAAAAGAATGACCATATTCTTTTGCCTGAACACGTGCTTTTTCTATAGAAATATAGATTTCTCCTAGATTAGTTAAACCATTTTCTGGATTAATGTCTTCATCCATAAAAGCAAAGCTTATTACGTCAGTGGGTCTATCTATTCCTCTGTATTCTCTATTAATTTCATGTATTCTTTCGTTATCTACTATAGTTATAGATACTATAGAATCTTCTATATTTAATCTTTCTTCAGTTTTCTTTATTACTTTTTCCATTAATTCTAATGGAACTTTTTCTTCTGTTAAATTACTTATTTCAAAATCCATTATAACCACCCAAAATTAATAACACCCATTAAGTATAACACTAATACTACTAATATTACAATAGAAATAAAGCTTAAAAACTTATCACTTCTAAAGAATGATGGGAGTCTTTTAGCAATTGCATCTAGTCCTACATATATGAAAAATCCTAGTATTCCACCAATTACATTTAAAATGATGTCATCTATATCAAAGCTTCTTCCTATCCTGCTTTGTACAAGCTCAATTGTTAAACTTACTAATAAAGTTATAAGTGTTATACTTCCTGTTTTCTTTATCTTTGTATAATATGAAGCAAAGAACCCAAATGGTATAAATAGCACGATGTTTCCTATAACTTGTCTATAGAAGTTTCTGCTTCCTACACTATAACGAAGTATCTCTTTAAAAGGCACTAAGTTAGTTCCAGAAATAGCTACATCTCTACTTGTTACAAGTTCGAATAATAATAAAATGTATGCAACAAATACAAGCAAGAAAATCTCTTCATGTAATATAAATTTATGAGATGAGTTCCTGCAATAAAATATTCTTAATAATATAATTATTACCATAAAAATAACCAGTGTTGGCCAAGACGATAATAGTAGTTCGTATAGTGCTCCCTTTACCATATTTATTCTCCTTCTTTAGTTTCTATAGGAGTTATTTCAGTTTCCTGTGCTATATTTTCATAAACCCTATAAAATACTTCTATATCTATTTTACTACTATATGCATTCTTTTTCAAAACTTTTTTATCAATTATATACTCATCTAGTGAAAGTTTATCCATTATTACCTTATCACTTCTATTTATTGCTTCAACAAATGCTTCTTCTTCAGTTAAATTAACTTCTTTGTAAGTATATAGTTCTTTCTTTTCATTAATTACTTTAAAGAATAAATATGGTTTTTCTACTAAAAGCTCTTCTTCATTCATAGACATATTTGTTTCATATTTACCCATTAATGTAAACTTTTTTCCAAATATATCCAGATATATATGGTTTATTACTTCTCCTGTTTTTTCATATACTATATGTTTATAAGGGACAGTTGTATTTACTGTGTACCACACTTCCGCGTATACTCGTCCACTAGCATTTACTGTATCAACTAAGTTTTCATCTTTCGTAATACTTCCACTTATTATAGTTTCACCTTTTTTAACTAGCTCATTTACTTCTTTTACCTTAGTGCCTTTATTTACTAAAATATATTTTATCATACCATCTTTGCTTGCTACTATATCAGTTTTTCTTGTATCCTCATTTCTAATTGTTATAACTCTTTCAGTTAGATTTACTGTGTATTTAGTTCCAGTTCTTTCTATTTCTATCCATTCAAGTGTTGTTTCATTTTCTTTAAGTATTTTTTCTTTTATTTT
Source organism: uncultured Eubacteriales bacterium (assembly GCA_900321795.1). Lineage (GTDB taxonomy): Bacteria > Bacillota_I > Bacilli_A > RF39 > UBA660 > RUG727. The sequence goes on along the minus strand of ONXO01000014.1, from coordinate 256 downwards.
ATCTATTTCTTTTTTACTTTTTACAAACTTATACTTTTTTATTCCACTCTCATTTAAATTAGAAAGGACTATTTCCCTAAGATTACTATTAGAAGATATTACTTCAACTGAGAAAATAGTATTAGATAATGCTAAAATAGCAGTGTATCCTATTAGTAAAGATATTAAGAATATATAATGTTTTTTGAAAAAAGATATGATTCCTTTTGAACCATAGTATTTAATTACTTTTATTTTAAAAAACAAAGATAGCTTT
>ONXO01000001.1 GCA_900321795.1 uncultured Eubacteriales bacterium | reverse complement strand
TAATAAAAACAGTTGATATGATTAACAAGGTCGTTATAGTATATATAATATTTTTATTTATATCTTTTAATATCATTTTATTCACCTGTTTATATTTTCCTACTATCATTTTTATTTTATAATAAAATGCTTTTTTTATCAAGTATGTGCAAAGAAAAAAAGTATTTTTCAGGTACTTAAATACTTTTATATTTCTTTTAAATCTAATAAATAGTTGAATTGTGTGTTTTCTTCATTTATTTGAGTATTATTTAATAAATAAACTTTAATACTTGAGTCCAATTTACTCTTTCTTTTTATTGTACCTTTTTCAATAATATAATATATGTAATTACCTTTTTCAAAACTATTAAAATCATTTAAACTATAATTGTTCTCATCAAAGCATACCACTATGTAATCTTTGTATATTTTGTTTTCCGCCTTATTAATTTTTAAGTACAATTCATATTCTTTTGTTATGGAATTCGAGTTTCCTATAGAGATAATCGAATTATTATCGTTTTCAGTCATATTAAGTGTTAATCTAGCATCGTAGTTTGAATATGCATAGGCCATTTTAGCTTGGGTTTCATAATCTAGTCTATCCCAAATAAAATAAGTTCCAATTATTGTAATTGTAATTATGATAATTTCTATCACTAATTGTGATATAATTCTATTAATTTTCATTACCACTAACCCCCATTAGTAGTTAAATTATACCATATTAAGTACATTTTGTCAAATTTAAAAGCATTAGACTATTCAATTTAAAAGCATTAGACTATTCAGCTAATGCTTTTCTAACTTTATTTACATCAGATTTTGCTTTTACAAGTTTTATTAGTTTTAATACATCATATATTAATATTCCTAATGCTGGTATTAAAATTACTGTTATCCAGCCTAGCTTGCTCGATAAGAAGAACTGAACTCTTCCTAGCTGTGGTATAACGCCTTTTACAACACCAACGACATTGTTTGAAAATATTGTCTCTTCATCTTTTACTGGATTTGCATCGCCTTTAGTTTTAAAAGTTATGCCTTGATTAGTATTAAATTTTTCAACTACACGGTGCGTAATTGGAATATTTCCAAAATAATCATTTGTACTATAATAAGAAATTATATCACCAATGTGTATATCTTCTGGATTTGTCTTTTTCACAAATACGACATCATATACTTGAATATTTGGCGTCATACTAGGACTTATGATAGTATAAAGGCCTAATGGTGGAGTTTCTCCTTTAGCCTGTGCTATTTTGTTAACTGCTATATAGATTAACAATAAACCACCTATAAAAAGTAAAATACCCATTATAAGCCAAGATATTCCTTTAGCTATTTTTTTAGCCAATTTCTTTGTCTTGCTATCTTTCGTCTCTTCAACGGGCTCGCTAATATACTCTTCAAATGGTTTTTCTTCTTCTATTATCTTATTTATAAACTCTTTTTCTGCATCTTGATTAACCATTTTTTTGGGCCTTCCTTGCTTTCTTGTGTTCTGTTTTACTTCTGTTTCATTCATTTCCTTTTCGTTTTGTTCCATACGATTCACCTACTATAATTTATTATATATGATTTTCTAATTTTATACAAGAACTTTAAATTAATTTTACACATATAAAAAGTGAAGTTTTTATTCTTCACTTAAGTTTTCTTTTCTTTTTGAATAAATGCATCCACAGTAATCTTGTCTATAAAGATTATATTGTTTAGATAGTTCAATACTTCTTTTATATCCTTCTCTTTTTTTAAAGTCAGAGAATAGATATTTGATTCCTACTTCTTCGCTTATTTCTTTTCCTATACAGTTTATTACCTGACTGTTTTTATATGGGCTAACTGTTAATGTGGTTCCAAAATAATCAAAGCTATTTTCTTTAGCTACTATCGCTGTTTTTTTCATTCTTTGATCATAACATTTATGACATCTGTATCCACCTTCAGGAAGGTTTTCTAACCCTGTTGACATTTCAACAAATAAATCATTTTCCCAGTCACAGTCTAAAAAGTCTACACCACCCAGTTCTTTAAGAAGTCTTTTTTGTTCTTCTTTTCTTTTTATGTATTCTTCTTCAGGTTCAATATTTGGGTTAAAATAGAATATTGTTATGTCAAAGTATGGTTTTAATCTTTCTATGCAAGCAGAAGAGCATGGTCCACAGCAAGAATGTAAAAGCACTTTAGGTCTAATACCAGCATTTTCTTTTATTATCTTTTCTAGTTCTAAATCATAATTAATCTTCATGATTACTTACCTAGCTTTTTAGCATCTTCTTTTTTTCTAAGTTCAGTATTTAATATTTTTTTTCTTAATCTAAAGCCTTTAGGTGTTACTTCAACTAATTCATCGCTATTTATATAGTCTAATGCTTTTTCAAGAGTTAATACTCTAGGGCGTTTTAGTACTACTGTATGGTCTTTAGAAGCGCTTCTTGTATTGGTTAGGTTTTTAGATTTAACTGCGTTTACAGCAAGGTCTAG
>ONXO01000024.1 GCA_900321795.1 uncultured Eubacteriales bacterium | reverse complement strand
TTTTCTTCTATATAATAAAGCATTATTTCGTTATTAAGTTGTTCATTAAAATCAGAAGAGAAAATTACGATATTCTTGTTTCTTTCCATTCCTTCATTAATAATATCACTAATAGTTTCTAAACTGTTTAGATATCCTCTTAGAACTAAAACGTAAACATTGCTTAAATATATTTCTTCATTATTTTCAAAATATATATTTGATATATTATCTATCTCTATAGGATAACCATTTGTGAGTTCAAAATATGTTGAAGTATCTTTACTTTCCTTTAATCTTATTGAGTATTTACTTTTCATCTTTTCAAATATCTCACTAACAAACAAGCCTATTTCCTTATCATTGCTAGAAGTATAGGCTATGTTTATTAAATCTTCTTTAGTAGGTTTCTTTTTCAATTTATGTATTTCATTTATTGCTTTAGTAAGAGAAGCATTTAACTCGCTTTTAAGTACACTAGCATTTTTACCATTATTTATTTCTTTTATTCCATTATTAATAAGGTTTTCAAGTAAAACTAAGGTAGTAGTAGTTCCATCTCCAGCTTCTTCATTTGTCTTAAGTGATGCTTCTTTAACTATTTCTAAAACAGTATTAATTTTAGGATTATCACTTTCTATGGATCTTGCAATAGTAACACCATCATTAGTTATAAAGGGACTAGCTTCATCAGTGCTTATTAGTACATTGTTACCTCTTGGTCCAATAGTAGAAGAGGCGGCATCACATATCATATTAACTGCATTAAGTAAAACTTCTTCTAATTCTTTCCCTTTAATTACTTCTTTCATTTTCTTCCTCCATTTCTATAATATAGTTCCAGTATTTCTTAGGCATAAAATTCATCTGTGTTTTTAAATTCTTTCTTTCCTTAATAGCAATAGTTTTAAAAAATGTTTTCCAAAGCTCTTCAAATTCCATTTCTTTATCACTTAAACTAAGTTCTAGTTTTATAATATCTTTTTCTAGTAAATAGTATATTTCTTTTGCATCATAAAAAGCATATATATTTCTTTTGACATCTTTAATAAGAAAATTTTCACTTCTAAATCTTTTCCTAAAGTGATTTGAAAGAATACTTATTATATTATTAGTAGGTGACATTTCAGCATAGTAAAAATTATTCTTCATTTCTTTAAATCTTAGAAATCCTTTTAATTTATGTGCTTCTCTTGACACGTTTTTAGAAAGCTCTAGAGCAAGGTTTACACAATTTAAATCACGGCGATAAAATATCTCGTTTTTATATTTAAGTGTATTTTTAACAAAATAGTAAATTACAAGTTCTTTTCTATCATTATTCGATAAATACACATAAAAGCATGTTTTAAATACGCTAGGTGGTATCTTATCTTTAAATTTGTTAAATATAGTGTGCTTTGGTTTAAGGTTAATAGCTTCATCAATTAAGTTCTCAGTGTAGTTTTCATAGCTTTTAATATCGTCAGGTTTAATATTTAAATGAAGTAGGGTGAATACTAAAATCCAAAGACTATTAAACGAACCACCATATAAATATATCTTATTCATTCAAATAATTTAAGCTGAGTTAAAGTACTAGCTTTAGTCTCCTTATTTTCTAGTAACAAGCTATTCGTTATAAAATCTTTTTTGAAGTTTTTAGAGTCTATAAAATATTTGCCATTGCATAAAATAAAGTATTTAGCTTTTTTAAGTGAAACATTCATCTTTTTTAAATCTTCAAATTCTATAGTAAAGTATTTTCTTGAAGATATTATTTTTTTAGCACTAGTAGGGCCTATTCCGGGAACCTTAAGTAAATCATAGTAGCTTGCTTTGTTTATTTCTTTTGGATATTCTTCTAAATGACGAAGAGCCCAGTCAGCTTTTGGATCTAATAAAACATTAAAGTTGGGGTTATTGATATCTAGTAAATCATTGACTTTATAATTATAAAATCTAAGTAGCCAATCAGCTTGGTAAAGCCTGTGTTCTCTAACAAGTGGTGGCATCTTTATAGAAGGTAATAACTTATCATCATTTACAGGGATATATGCAGAGTAGAAGACTCTTTTAAGATTAAAGTTTTTATAAAGGCTTTCGCTTCTTCCTAGAATATTTAAATCAGTTTCCGTGCTCGCACCTATAATCATCTGTGTGCTTTGACCAGCTGGAGCAAAACTATTGCTTTTATTTTCTTTAACAACCTTCATAATGTTATTTATTTTACTTAAGTCTTTATCAGGAGCAAGAAGTGCTAAACTATTTATACTTGGAAGCTCGATATTAGCGCTTATTCTATCAACAAGATTTCCTAACTTTTTTAATAAGAGTTCACTTGCTCCAGGTATTGCTTTGCAATGAATATAACCATTAAAATGATACTTATTCCTAAGTAAATAGACTGTTTCAATAAGCCTTTCCATGGTGTAATCTGGACTTTTAATAATTCCGGAACTTAAAAACAATCCTTCTATATAATTCCTTTTATAAAAATTAATTGTTATTTCACATATTTCTTCTGGAGTAAAAATAGCTCTTACAATGTTGTTACTTCTTCTATTAATACAATACTTACAGTCAAAAATACAACAGTTAGTCATTAAAATTTTTAAAAGAGAAATGCATCTTCCATCACTAGAAAAAGAATGACATATCCCGCATGCTTCAGCAGATCCGATTCCTCTTTCATTTTTTCTGTTGCTGCCACTAGAAGAGCAGGAAGCATCGTATTTAGCACCGTCGGCTAATATTTCAAGTTTTTGCTTTAATTCCATAACCATCACCTTTAAAGTATATTATAACATTGTTTAGCAATAATTTGTTTGGTAATAATTGCTAAATAAAATGCAGTTATTTTTAACTACATCATTAATTTATCACAAAAATATTTGTTTGTCAATTACTACTTTTTGGTTTACTAAATAGTCAATGCATTTTAATATAAAAGAAAAAGATTGCTACAAGAGCATATCTTTATTCACATGTTAAATTATAGTTTTTACATACTTCTAAAGTTAAAGGTTCATCAGAACCCCCAGCACCACCAGTAACTTCAGCACCTGCAGCAGTTATTTTGCTTATTAAAGATGTTCCTTTAAACTTTGCTGCATTGTATCCACCAGATAAATTAGTTATTACACCAATTGTTATTTTACTTGACGTTGCTTCTTTTACATAATGCCCTTTGGCAGTTTTTAATTGATTAATTAGTGAACTGCTAAGGCATCCAGAGCATTCATAAGTTTCTAGTGAATGAGAGTATACAACATTTTTGTTAAGTTGTATTGTATTTGCAATTCTTTCAGCTTCAGCTTTCGCTTTAGCTACTTTCTTAGCTTCTTGTTCAACTTTAACTTCTTCATTAATAGTTTCAGTTATGGTTTCTTCTTTCACTATTTCGGTGTTTATAGGAAAAGCTGGAGTAGTCGTTTCTTCATTGTTTTCAGGTTGTTCCGCATTTTCAGTAATATTTGAAGTATTTTTATTTTCTTCAGTCAGATATGTATTTATTTCGTTCCAATTACTTTGAACACTAACATCTTTTACTTCAATTCCTGCATTTTGTACAGTAGTGCATATATTTTCAATAACACTTTTTAAATCTTTTTTACCAGATAATAAATCAATATCTTTAAAGATTTCTTTAGCGTCATCATTAACTAATTCATATTTTTCTACTTCAGGTTCATTACATTCAGTAGTGCTATCATTATACATTGTACATTTTCTAGTATAATCTAGTTTTATAGATGGATTTATTTTTACATATGCTACATATTCTTCTATATTTTCTTTAAGTACTTTCCTTTCTAAAGATTCTTTAGGTTCATTAGCCTTTTTAACAACCAATATAATTCCTGTTATGAGTGCTAAAGAAACTAAAGTAACTAAGACTATAATCATAGTTTTTCTGTTTTTCATAAGTATCCTCCTCATTTATATTCATATTATATAATACATTCTTTGTAAAATCATTTAAAATATTAAATAAATGCATTTTCTTTACAAAAAAAATCCAAACTATTAAGTTGGAATATAAAAGTGGTGCCGGTTAAAGGAGTCGAACCCTCAACCTACTGATTACGATTCAGTTGCTCTACCTGCTTGAGCTAAACCGGCATAGTATAAAAGTCTTCATAAGGAGAAGACTGTTTTTTTAATGGTTGCCCCTGAGAGATTCGAACTCCCGGATGTCTGAGTCAGAGTCAGATGCCTTACCGCTTGGCTAAGGGGCAGTGTAAATAAAAAGGCTTCTACTATAGAAGCCGTTATTTCTAATTTGGTGACCGGTACGGGATTTGAACCCGTGAATGCACGCGTGAAAGGCGTGTGTGTTAACCATTTCACCAACCGGCCATTATATTT
>ONXO01000092.1 GCA_900321795.1 uncultured Eubacteriales bacterium | reverse complement strand
GTACTCAAGAGGCTGAAGAGGCGCCCCTGCTAAGGGTGTAGGTCGGGCAACTGGCGCGAGGGTTCAAATCCCTCCTACTCCGCCATTATAAAAATAAACCGCTTTTGCGGTTTTTATTTTGTGAGTTTTTTTACTTTCGACTCTTCACAGAAATGAGAGAATACTGCTTCTTCTGGTGAGAAGAAATCTACATTATAGTTCTCGGCAGCTAATCTTTCAATAATTTCATATACCATTAGAGCATATTTCCTTATTTCTTCTAAGGAAGCATCTTCTAAAGGTATATACCTACTGTCATATTTATTTCTAATACCAATTAGTTTTTTTTGTTTATACAATTTTAAGGCTTCTTCGTGAGTCATTATTTGACGCTTTTTACATATTAAACATTCAACATCTTGAAATTTTGCATATTCCCAAAGTGTTTCTGGAACTGTCCAAATAAAATGAGGGCAATCATCTTTAGTAAAACTATCCATATTCCCTTCCAGTAATTCTTTTGTAACTAAATAATCTCGAATACTTGGATCTTTTAAAATAATATCTGCTTCTTCTAATAATTTAACATCTTCTTTTACTGCTTCCATACTACTTACCTACCTTTATAAGTATAATTTTTTAATAAATAAAAGTCAATAATCACATGAAAAAAAGTTCATATTTTTTATATGAACTTTTTTTATTAATATATATTATTATTTCATTACATACCATATCCACCACGATGGTGGCCGTTTTTTTCTTCCCAAGGTGAATAATCCATACTTTCAAAATCATCATCTGGTGAAGTTGGGGTTCCAACATCTCCAAAAAAATCTGATGTATTTCTATAACTACCTACATAATCAAAGTCACCTTCAAGTATTATAAAGCCATTTTCATCTGTTTTGGCTGGTGCTTTTTCTGCAAGCATTTTTTGAATTTCTGAATATGGTTTCATCCTTCTATTTCCATCTTCATCATATTCATTTGGTATATAAAAATCTTCATCAGAAAGTTCATCATAATTATCTTTCATTATTCACACTTCCTTTTTTAGTTAAATATTAAGAAAATAATTTCAAAAAGATAAATAAATTTATTCCAGAAATAAATCCACATATAAAAGTAATTATGCCTATATAAACTACACCTCGTTGATCATCTTTATATGTTGGCATCTCTCCTAGTTTTTTTACGGGGCCTTCATTTGTTGTGATAAATCTTTCTGGATACTTTTCTCTTAAAATATTTTCATATAGTTCTAATGCTTGCATGCATATTTCTCTATCCTCTTGCTTTAAATTATTAAAGAGTGATTCATCATTTTTATAAGAATCTAATACTTGTGTTTCTTCCTCTGTTAATTCTTCTTCTTGTAATAGTTTTAAATATATATTTTTTAGTTGATTTGTTTTTGTCATATAATCTAAGTCTTCTTTTAAGCTTTCGTTAGTACCAATAGTAGCATCATTAGCCTCGACATTATGGTTATTATCTATTTGTTTTTCCTTACCAAAAGTTACTGATAGAACACCATCGTCACCTTTAGTTACAAATACTGGCTGCCAGCCATTACCAATATTAACTAGTAATCCACCATCTAAATAACTATTACTTGCAGGTTTTATTCCATACACTTCATTAATGTTATAATTATCTTTTAGATATTTGGCAATTTCCTCAGTATAGCTTTCAAAATCGTCAGATTTAAACTCGCTTTCTCTAAGAGTAGTATTGTTTTCATATTTATACTCACTTTCTATTTTCATAATTCTGGCAATTTCATTATCAATTTCTTCTCTAGAATTCATTTTATCAAATTGTAGGCTTTGCAGAACAACTTCATAAATTGTTTTGCTTGGATCTGTATTGTTAAGTGTGTGTGGCATACCGTCTTTCATATAGGTAACAACAGATTTTGATTGGCTTACTTCGTATTCAGTTATTCCATTTTCAGCAAATAGAGTTCTTAGGTCAACATCTATAGAGTTTTCTACCATTTGTTTTTTTTGTTCTAATTCTAATTTTGTAAATGTAGTTTCTAAATTATTTAATAATAGCTTATAATCTTCATTAGTTTCTAAATGCAAATCTTTTACTTTTGAATTTAGTTGTGGCATATTAATACTACCAATTTTCTTTTGAATATCATTTGTGGCTTCACTTAAATTTGCATATTCTCCATCTTTCAGTTTTTTATTTATTCCTTTTCCTACCTCTTTGACTAGCTCAGAAAGCACAACCTGAACTACAGCATTTCCTTGATTGATATTGTTAGGATTTAATAATTTCATTTGGCCATTAGTGTATTCAAACAATGATAAATTATTATCTTTAAATGCAAGTATAAACTGTTTCCCTCCAATTTGAATATAATGTTTCTCCATTTTACTCCTTCTTTCTATTATATCTTGTAAAGATTTTATAACATGTATTATTATGTTATCTTACATTAATAATTATAAATTAGTAGTCACATAAAGTCAATAATTCTTTTACTAGGTGTTATATTTAAATAGTTTTTTATTTATAATGTTATATGGGTGTTTTCCTCTAAACTATCTATTTCAAAATCATTTTTATAAATGTCATTCGTATATAAAGAAATATAATCGTCTAACATTTTCATATAAAAATTTTCGACAAAAGATACGCATTCTTCTTGTAAATTAGTTTTTACAAACCCGATTAAATCATCTCTTCCAGAGCACATTACAGACTTATAATCTGCAAGTAATTCAGCAAAATCGTAACCTCCATATTTCATATAATCATATGGGTGCCCTTCAATATAATCAGCTTTATCAAAACCCAGTTTTGATAGGTGTTCGGTAAAGCATAAAAACGAATCAAATATATCTACTACTTCCCTCTCATAGCCATATTTATTGGTAGAAATATAATATATTAGTCTTATTCTTTTTTCATTAAAATCTTCTTCACTTAAATATGGTTTTTGGCTTTCAATAGGAGTCATTTCTTTATCCATCTGATCAATAACTTTTTCACAATATTCAGCTACATTATGGGCGACTTTAATTTTTGATGGTAAAGTAGAATAAAACTTGCTTGGAGTATTATCATCATAACAATAATATTGAAGGGCATGGGTCATTTCATGATTAAATGAGGCATAATTATCTTCACCATGATAGCCTAGAGATTTTTTATCGGTTAAGGTCAAATTAATTGTATCATTATCAAAATTAGGTCCTTTACCAGAATCTTCTATATGAAATTTTGGGTGATTCTTTTTAATTAGTATAAGGGTTTCTACTTCTTTTAAAGCAAATTTAGTGTTTAAATTATACATATTATTATAGTTGTTTATAACATATTCAATTATTTCTTTTTTAGTTTTAGTGCCTGTTTTTAATATATTCGCAAGTTTACTTAGTTTTGACTGAAAATCTTTATCGACATTAATATTATCTTTTATCCTTAATGAAATTCCTAAATATTTAAGAAGTTCTAGATGTTCATAATCCAATTTGCTTATGGTTGTCTTATCAATATAAGAATTATTAAGAAAATCTATAATTTCTTGTTTAAGTATTTCATCTTTTGTATTTGTGGCTTTATTTATCAAACTATTTAGTATATTATATGGTAATATGATATTTACTAGTTTTTCTTTATCTTTTAAATTGTTTTTATTTAGATAAAGTTCAATAATACTTGTTTTAATATTACCAATTGTTATTGGTTTAATTAATTCTTCTGGACTAAAATCCATGGCATCAAGAATTAAGAATAATTTTTCTCTATTAATAGAATCATCACTATTTATAATTTTATATTTACCTTCTCTTAAACTTTCTAAGATATATTTCTTTGTTTCAAAATCTTTTATTACTAGGTTAAAGCTTATGTCACAGAAATTATGGTATTGTTCTTTATAATCTTCAATTAAATAATCAATTACTTTCTTACCATTAATTGTTGTTAAAAATAACTGAGGGCTACCATAAAAACCTATTTCGTGTAGATATTTAATATATTCTTTGTCACCGCTTGTTAGAATTTTAGTTAGAATTTTTTTCCCAAGTTCAGGATAAGAACCACCTATACTAAAATTGTTTAGTGATAAATGTGGTTTATATTTTAATATAAAATCTAACAAAGTCATTTTTGGCTTACTTTCAATAACTAAATCTAAATCAAATTCATTTAATCCTAACTTATTTATTTCATCACTAAAAGACTTAATGGGATCTTCTATTTTACCTATAGGTTTATTATTGTAAAAAGAATTGTGATAATCATCAAATAAATCTTTATTATCAGATGCCATCTCTATATATTTATTAACTATTTGGGTAACTATTGGTCCCATTTCTTTTTGCCTTTTTTTAAAGACTTCTTCCCTGCCATTAATAATTGTATGTTCAATTAATTGTGTATCACTTGTCATATCTTCACCTTCTATATTACACAAATTATATAATAAAAAGTATATTAAATCAAATGACTTATGGGTTAGAAGCTATTAATCATAAGAAAAAAGTTCATATTTTTTATATGAACTTATCTTATTAATATAAACAGTTTCCTGGTGTTCTTGGAAATGGAATAACATCTCTAATATTTTCTACTCCAGTTAAGTACATAATCAATCTTTCAAATCCCATACCAAATCCAGAGTGGACGCATCCACCATATTTTCTAAGTTTTAAGTACCAGTCTAATTCTTCTGTACTTACGCCCATTTTCTTCATTCTGTTTATTAATACATCATATCTTTCTTCTCTTTGAGAGCCACCCATTAGTTCTCCGC
>ONXO01000011.1 GCA_900321795.1 uncultured Eubacteriales bacterium | reverse complement strand
TCTATGCTACCACTAAAACAATGAATAACCCCACTTACATTATATTCTTTTAAAATATTTATAGTATCGGCAGTTGCCTCTCTAGTATGAATAACTACTGGTAATTTAACTTCTTCAGCAAGTTTTAGGAACATTCTAAATACTTCAATTTGCCTTTCTTTTGTTTCTTTCCCATAGTAATAATCTAGTCCGATTTCTCCTATAGCAACAACATTATCATTTTTACATAACTCTCTAAACTTATTTATATCTTCATCTTCAAAATCCCTAGCGTTAGATGGATGAACACCAACGCATGCAAAAACGTTAGGAAACTTATTTGCTATCCTAACTGCCATTTCACTAGTTTCTAAATCCTCGCTAGCCGTAAGCATAATTTTTACATTTGCTTCTATAGCATTTTTATAGTACTCACTAGCTTCTTCCTCCATAATATGAGTATGAGTATCTATAAACATGATTACCACATCCTAATCACTAATAGCAAAAAACTTATAATTAAGTACAGAAAATGCTATTAAAAATATTACATCATAAAGATGTGTTATTTTCATATAGACAAAAAATCCAATAACACAGACTTCTACTAACAAAGTTTTTACTGCTCTTTTTACTACTTTACTACTAATTATAGTCTTTTTCATAAAAATCACATATTTATCTTATCAATAATTATCTTTATTTTCCACAAGTTCGACAAAAAAAGTGCCAATTTGACACTAATTTTGACAATTTTCTTCTATAAATTTATCTTTATCAATACGAGCAAATAACACTTCAGCATTCATGTTTTCATAAACAGAATCTTCTTTAAATGAAAGTGTTTTATCTAAAGTATTTAGCTGTTTAAATATCTTTTCTGAAGTTTCAGGTAAAAAACATGAAAGTAGTGAAGCACTAACTCTAATAGCTTCTAGAAGATTATATAAAACTGTCTTAAGTCTATCTTGTTTATCTTCTTCTTTTGCTAAAGCCCAAGGCATTGTTTCATCTATATATTTATTACTTCTTCTTAGAACATCAAATACACTTTCTAAAGCAGCACTTATCTCCATATTATCTATATTTTTAGATACATTTTCATGAAGATTATTAATCATTTGAATAAGTTCGCTATCTACTTCTTCATTAACTTTAGCATTATTAACAAAACCGCCAAAGTATTTATTTGCCATTGAAATTGTTCTATTAACTAAGTTACCTAAAACATTAGCTAAATCAGAGTTATATCTATCAATTATTAAATCATATGTGATATTACCATCATTTGCCATTCCAACTTCATGTAAGCAATAATAACGAATTGCGTCTACTCCAAAAGTATTAGCCAAATCATCAGGATACATAATATTACCTTTAGATTTACTCATCTTATCGTTGTTAAATAAAAGCCATGGATGACCATATACCTTCTTAGGAAGTGGAAGCCCTAAAGCCATTAACATTATAGGCCAGTAAATTATATGGAATCTAATAATGTCTTTACCAACAACATGTAAATCTGCTGGCCAATATTTCTTAAACTCTTCACTTTGCACATCTACATCATAACCAATATTAGTAATATAATTAGAAAGTGCATCTATCCAAACATACACAACATGCTTTGGATCAAAATCAACAGGAACACCCCAGTCAAATGAGCTGCGAGATACACATAAATCTTGAAGTCCTGGCTTTATAAAATTGTTAATCATTTCATTTTTTCTAGAAACAGGCACTACAAAATCAGGATTCTCTTCATAATACTTTAAAAGTCTATCTGTATAATTAGATAACTTAAAGAAATATGCTTCTTCGCTAGCTTCTTTAACTTCTCTACCACAGTCTGGGCATCTTCCATCTACAAGCTGACTTTCTGTAAAAAATGACTCACAAGGCGTGCAATAAAGTCCTTTGTATTCGCCTTTATAAATATCTCCTTGTTCATAGAACTTCTTAAATATATGTTGTACGATTTTTTCATGATGTTCATCAGTAGTTCTAACAAATTTATCATAAGATATATTCATTAAGTCCCATAATCTTCTAATCTCACCAGCAATACTATCAACATATTCTTGCGGTGTTAGAAGAGCTTCTTTAGCTTTAAGCTGTATCTTTTCACCATGTTCATCAGTTCCAGTTTGAAAAAGAACATCGTATCCTTCTAATCTTTTAAATCTAGCTATCGCATCACTAAGTATAATCTCATACATATTACCAATATGAGGCTTACTACTAGTATAAGCAATAGCCGTTGTAATATAAAATTTTTCTTTTTCCATAATCTCACCCTTTCAAAAAAACTCTATGACTTAAGGACTGATTTTTCAGCGGTACCACCTTAATTCATAAAGTATTATGCATCTTTTTTAGTTTATCGCACTACATACGTCAAAAACTCCTATAAGCCATTTTCAGTTAACTATTATATTCTTTCGCACCAAATAAGAACTCTCTTTAATACATCATTAAACTTACTCGCAAATAGTGCATTCGCTTTTGAAATCAAGTGTATTATAACATATTTTTTTAGTTAATGCTATATAATTTTAATATGTTAGATACACTATGGCTTATGTTAATAATTTATATAGTATTCCTAGGAATTTATTTTTCTAAAATGATTAACTTTAAAAATTATGAAATCAAGTCTTTGACCAAAAAGATAAACAAGGATAGCTTATTTCTTGCTCTTGGAACTAAAATGGGTGTGGGTACAATAATAGGCACTACAATGTCTATCTTTATTGGCGGAGCAGGTTCATTGCTTTGGATATATCTTTTCACTTTTCTAACTTCTAGCATAATATATGTAGAAAGCTTTCTGGGAAGCAAATACAAACAAAAAGTAAATAATACACATGTAGGTGGTATATACTACTATACAAAATTTGGACTAAAAAATAACTTTCTTGCAAGCATAATGCTAGTTTTATTCGTATCGACATATTCATTTTTCTTTCTTATGATACAAACTAACACAGTTTCTAATCTTTTAAACATAAACAAAATGATTTTATTTTTAATTATATCAACTCTCATAATACTAATAATCACAAATGATGTAAAAGAAATAACCAAACTGTTAAACAAAATAGTGCCTATAATGTGCACATTTTTCATAAGTATTTCACTTTTCACCATAATTAAACATTCATATATGTTACCAATTATATTCAAAAACATATTAGATGAAGCCTTTAATTATAAAACATTTCTTACAGGAATGATTATAGGAATTAAGAGAAGTATATTCTTAAATGAATTATTAATAGGTACAACATCTATGAGTAGTGGAATAAACGAAGAAGACTCTGAAGTAACAGCAAACACTTTAATTCTAGGCTCATATTTTATTGTCTTTATAGTATCAACTCTTATTTCATTATTAGTATTAATTTACTTAAACTCATCAAACATTATTATAACTTCATACACAGATTTACTATTAAACACATTTGCCTATCACTTTTCTTCTTATGGCAATTATTTTTTAAATATAATAGTCTGCCTATTAGCAATTTCAACAATTATCTCAGGCATATACATTGGAATAAGTAACTTCACTTATTTATTTAAAAATAAAAAGTTACTAACTATTTTTAAAATCATAATGTTTATGTTCATAACTAGTGGATTATTTTTAGAAACTTCAATCATTTGGAAACTTATAGATACATTCATGTTAATATTAATAATTGGAAACTCTTATATAATAACTAAATTAAGAAGAGATATTTCATAAACACTATTTTTATGTTAAAATTTATTCAAGAGGTATATTTATGATAGGTAATGATTGGGATGATAAATTAAAAGTAGTTTGGGAAAGTGAAGGGTTTAAAAAGTTTATGAACATAGTTAAAGAAAAGTATGACACTTCAACCTGCTTTCCAGAATATAAAAACATATTTAATGCACTTAAGCTTTCTTCATACAAAAACACTAAAGTAGTAATTCTAGGGCAAGATCCGTATCATGGAACAGGCGAAGCTCATGGGCTTTCTTTCTCAGTACAAGAAGGAATTAAAAAACCTCCTTCACTAAAAAATATATACAAAGAGTTAAAAGATGATTTAAAAATAGAAGAAGCGCCTAACGGAGATTTAACCCCGTGGGCTGAAGAAGGAGTACTACTATTAAATAGTGTACTTACTGTTGAAAAGGATAAACCAGCTTCACATAAAGATTTGGGATGGGAACTATTTACAGACCATATAATAAAACTATTAAATGAAAAAGATACTCCAGTGGTATTCATTCTTTGGGGAAATTTTGCTAGAAATAAGAAAAAATATATAACTAATCCTAAACATTTAGTAATTGAAAGTGCTCATCCTTCTCCATTTTCAGCATACAATGGTTTCTTTGGAAGTAAGCCTTTTTCAAAAGCAAATAACTTTTTAATAAGTACAAATCAAAAACCAATAAACTGGAACTTAAAAAGAGTTAAATAACTAGATTACTTAACTCTTTTTCAATAACTTCTTGAAGTTCTATACCCTGATATAAGGGCTTAATTAATAGCTTTCTAAACTTACTTAATAATCCATAAGGAAACCTGCCCAATAACATATTATATTCTCCTGTAGATTTATTATATAAAGTTCTAAGTGATATCAAACTTATTTCATCATTATCTATATCCTTTAATATTCCATCAAAACTCTTTACTTCAGATAACTCGCTATTATCAGCATATACTTTCTTAATCTCATCAACAGCTTCTGTTAATAACTTATCTTTTTCAATATTATTAACCTTACTAGCTTTAAGATTCTTTACTTTTTCAAACTCTTTTAAATCTAAATTCAATTGCCTATTAACAATAGAAATTAATCTTAAAACATTCTCTTCTTTCTTTTTTAAATGATTATCAATATCTTTTTCACACATATCTATTTTATAAACAAGTGTATTTAATTTATCATTTTTAAGAAGTAAAAATATTCCTATTAAAGAACCAACTAAGAATACTATACCTATAACATAAACAGCAGTTATCACATTATCACATCCTTACACTAAACATTTTATCACAAAGATATTAGTTTCTCAATATCATTTATGATGACCATATATGGCAATTCAAACTAATACCTTTACTACAAATCATAAATCTACTTAATCATACTTTCAAGTGTATGCCAAGCAAGTAAAGCACATTTAACTCTAGCAGGCATATTAGAAATATTCTTAAAAGCCACTGCATCCTGAAGTTTAACCTCTTCTTCCTTTGTAATCTCTTCTCTTCTTATCATTTTTAAATAAATCAGAATAATCTCTTTAGCTTCTTCTAAAGTTTTACCTCTTAAAGTATCTATCATAATAGACGCACTTGCTTGAGATACTGCACAACCATGGCCTGTAAAGGACATCTCTTCTATTCTTTTTTTATCTTCACTAAGCTTAAGTTCTATTTTTATTTCATCACCACAATTTGGATTATGACCTAACTCACAAGAGTCAAAGTGTTCTAGCTCTTTCTTGTTTCTAGAGTTAAGTGCGTGTTCCATTACTAGTTCATTATAAATATCTAACTCTTCCATAATTACCTCACATATTTACCAAATATATCATTTACTTTTTTTAAAGCAACAACCATTTTATCAATATCTTCTTTAGTATTATAAAAACTTATAGACATACGTACTGTTGACTCTAATCCTAATTTTCTTAAAAAAGGCTGAGCACAGTGGTTACCACTTCTAACGCATACATCATAACTATTAAGTATTGAAGAGGCATCATGAGCATGTACGCCTTTAACATTAAATGAAATAATACCATAATGATTGTCATTACTAGGATAATAAGTTTCAACGAAATCTAGTTTCTTTAGCTCTTGTTTTGTATATTCTAAAAGCTCGTTTTCATACTTTTCTATGTTATCAAAGCCAATTTTTTCTAGATAATCAATTGCTTTAGATAAACCTACTATTGCACCAACATTTTGTGTGCCTGCCTCAAACCTTTCGGGAAGCGCAGCAAAGGTAGCATTCTCTTCATATACATACTCGATCATATCGCCACCATATATAAATGGGTTCATATTCTCTAATAACTTCTCTTTTCCATAAAGAACACCAACGCCCATTGGAGCATACATTTTATGTCCTGAAAATACTACAAAGTCAGCGTCTATTTTTTGCTGGTCTATTTTTACATGAGCAACAGCTTGAGTAGCATCTAAAACCACTATAGCACCTTTTTCATGTGCTAGTTTAACTATTTTTCTAACATCATTAACTACTCCAGTAACATTAGAAACATAAGTAATAGCCACAATTTTAGTTTTATCAGTTATTTTAGATAATTCACTTTCAAATATTTCATAATTATCATCAACATATAAATATTTAAGCTTAGCATTTTTAGCGCTTGAAACCATCTGCCAAGGAACTAAATTAGAATGATGCTCCATTATAGAAAGGACTATCTCGTCACCCTCATTTACATTCTCTAGTCCATAAGAATAAGCAATCAAATTAAATGCTTCAGTTGCATTCTTAGTAAAAATTATCTCATTAGACATTCTTGCATTAATAAACCTTCTTACATTCTCTCTGGCTTCAGTTAGTTTTTTAGTTGCTTCTTCGCTAAGTTTATATGTTCCTCTATGAGGATTAGCATTTATATTATTGTAATAATCATTAACTGCATCTATTACGCACTTAGGCTTTTGACTAGTCGCAGCATTATCTAAATAAGCAATATCACTATTACTAATTAATGGAAAATCTTCTCTATTCATAATTTCCTCCTACATCTTTTCATCTATTAAACTGTTTATATAATCTTTAGTTTTCTCATCACTTATGCTACCTAAAACATTATTAAATCTTGAACGAACGACTAACTTTTCAGCATCAGCTTTACTTAATCCTCTACTCTCTATATAAAATAACATCTTATCATCTATTTTTCCGGTAGCACTCGCATGATTTCCTATCACGTCTTCCTCTGAAGCTAAAAGCATTGGAAGAGATTTACTCCTAGCATCTTTAGAAAAGAGTAAACAGTAGTCTTCCTCTGAACCCACTGACTTTTTACATCCTTTTTTGAAATCAATAGTGCCCTTAAAACTTTTTTTAGATGCATCTTTTAAAGCTCCTTCAACATCAATATTAACATTATTGTTCTTTCCTAAAATATCTACTATATAATTTACATCAAAAACTTGATTACCTGCACCCATATAAATAGTATTCAAGTTATTGATACTCCCTTCACCACTTAAAAGTCCATAATAATTACTTATGCTTAGCTTTCCTCCAAAATCAACTATATTAACTACCACATTAGCATTATTACCTATTTGACTATCTATAGCAAACATATTAATTGAATCACTATTTAAATTATTGATAATCGTTACTACTGCTTTAACATTATCGAGAGCATTAATCCTTATAACTCCATTATGATAACATTCTTTAAGATTTTTACTCCTATAATCTATAACCAATTCAGTATCTCTTTCTAGT
>ONXO01000004.1 GCA_900321795.1 uncultured Eubacteriales bacterium | reverse complement strand
TATTTGAAAATGTTCCAAAGGTTAGAAAAGCACTTGAAACTATGCATGATGTAGGACTAGGATACGTGAAATTAGGGCAAAGTGCTGTCACACTTTCTGGTGGAGAAGCTGGACGTGTTAAACTTGCTAAAGAACTTCAAAAAAGACCTACTGGTAAAAGCGTATATATCTTAGATGAACCATCTACTGGTTTACATATTCATGATATAAGAAAACTATTAGATATATTAAACAGAATAGTAGATAATGGAGATACTGTAATAGTTATTGAACACAATTTAGATATAATTAAAGTGGCAGATTACATTATTGACTTAGGACCTGAAGGTGGAGATTTAGGAGGCACTATTGTAGCAACAGGTACTCCAGAGGCAATTGCTAAAAATAAAGATAGTTTTACAGGTCAGTATTTAAAGAAAGTTTTATAGGTCATAGTTAAAAGCTATGACTTTTTTCTTTTATTTTTTACATATTTGCTATATAATAGATACAGGGAGAATGATAAAAAATGACAAAAATATATGTTAATAAAAAAGAAGTAAAAGATGATAGAATAGACTGGGTACTATTTGTACTTGAAACAATAGTAAGTGCTTTAACGCTTATGATAGCTTCTAGTTTATTTGAAAGCTTCTATGTAGAGAATATCTGGTATGCAATGCTTGCTAGTATCGTTATTGGTGGGCTTAATGTATCATTAAAACCTTTACTAATCTACTTAACTCTTCCAGTAAATATAATGACTCTTGGAATTACTTATCCATTTATAAATGTTATTATTTTAAAGTTAACTAGTTTACTTTTAGGAAATGCATTTGTCATAAAAGGTTGGTTTATCCCATTTTTCATAGCAATATTTATTAGTGTTATGAGTAAATTATTAGAAAGTTTCATAGTGAAACCATATAAGGAGAATAGATAATGAATAGTGGTATTGTTATAGGTGCATTTGAAATTAAATTTTATAGTTTTTTCATTCTAGCAGGTATTTTTATAGCCTGGATTTTAATTAAAGGTGAAGCCAAAAGATTTAATATATCTAGTGACTTTGTTACTAATTTACTTTTTTGGACTATTATTATGGGCATAATAGGCGCTCGTCTATATTACGTTGCTTTTAACTGGGATTATTATAGTAATAATATTAGTGATATCTATAGAATATGGGAAGGTGGACTTGCTATTCATGGTGGTATACTACTAGGCGGTTTAACTTTAATACTGTATTGTAGAAAATATAAAATATCAGCACTTAGAATGATGGATATAGCTTGTCCTTATTTGCTATTTGCTCAAGCTCTTGGAAGATGGGGCAACTTTTTTAACGGGGAAGCGTATGGTGCAGCAACCACATATGAACATTTAAAATCTTTAAAATTTGTTCCAGATTTTGTTATCTATGGAATGAATATAAATGGAACATACTACACGCCAACATTTTATTATGAATCACTTTGGTGCTTATTAGGAGTTATTATTCTTTTAATAATAAGAAGATTTAGGAGAATTAGAGTGGGTACTCAAATAGGCGTTTACTTAATGTGGTATAGTTTAGGAAGATTCTTTATTGAAAGCTCTAGAACAGATAGTTTAATGTTAGGCAACTTTAAAGCTGCACAAATAATAAGTATTGTATTATTTTTAGTAGGACTTCTTATAATTTTAGTACAAGCAAGAAAGCCTAAACTGGAAGACATGTATAATACTAACGAAAACATAGAAGTAGTAAACTTTTAAAAAAATTAAAAAATATGTTATTTTTCAAAAATGGAATAACAATTATAACAATTGCTATTTCATTTTTTATTTTTAAGTAACTTTTTGTATTTACCAAAATACAAAACTAAAGATATTAAGAATTATTTTTTAAAATTGTCTTTTTGATATTAAAAATTATTGATTTGCATTATTATTTCATTTGTGTTAATGTAAAACTTACTTTAATAAAAAAGCAAAAAAGCTTGAAATTAAATATAGTAAAAATATTTAAAAGGAGGAAAGGCAAATGTATAGACATATACAAAAATTACTTGACTGGTATTTATGCATATTATAAAATGAAGAAAAGAGGTGTTTTAAATGAGAGTATATGGAAAAAATGTAGCAAAAGAATTATTAAATAGCGATTATAATATTAAAAGTATTTATATGCAAGAAGGGTTTAACAATGAAGAAATATTAAAACTTATAAACAAGAGAAAATTGGATGTAATAATTAAAAGCCAAAGTGAAATGGATAAGATGGAAAGAGAACTTCATCAAGGAATTATTATTGAAATAGAAGATTATAAATACCTGGATTTAAATGATATTAAAAACGATAAAAATGCTAGTTTTATAGTAATACTTGATCATATAGAAGATCCAAGAAACTTTGGAGCTATTATAAGAACTTGTGAATGTGCTGGAGTAGATTATATAATTGTACCTAATAAAAGAGGTGCACTAGTTAACGCTACCGTAATGAAAACTTCTTCAGGTGCATTAACTAATACAAAGATAGTGCTGGTAAGTAATTTAAGAAATGCGATAGAGTCACTAAAAAAATTAAATTTTTGGATTATAGGAACAGATATGAATGGAAAAAATTATACAGATATTGATTATACTAGTAAAACTGCTTTAATAATAGGTAATGAAGGAAGTGGGCTTAAGCAGATAGTAAGAAACTCATGTGATGAAATTGCTTCAATACCTCTTCTTGGAAAGGTAAATTCCCTTAATGCTTCAGTCGCAGCAGCTGTAACAATATATGAAGTATTAAGACAAAGAAATATCAATGGATAACGAAACATTAGAAGTTTTAAGTAAAAAGATAATTAATATATATGTAAAAAAATATTTGGAAAAATCCAAACCCTTAGGGCTTGAACCATCTGACCTATATCAAGAAGGATTATATGGCTTTTTAATTGCAATAGACAGCTATGATATAAATAAGAATGTTAAATTTGAAACTTATGCATCAAAGATTGTTGAGAGAAAAATAAAAGACTATATTAGAATAAATAATAAATTTAGAAACTCTATTCTAAACGAAGCCATTTCTTATGATGATAATTTAAATCTAACTGAAATATATTCTGTTTCTTCAGTAGAAGATCAACTTCTTGCAAACGAATTAGATAAAGAAATTACAAAAATGTTAACAATAAAAGAGTATAAAGTCTATGAATTAAAAAAAGATGGTAAAGAGAACAAAATAATATCATTAATACTAAATATTCCCATAAAAAATATTGAAAATGCTTTACAAAGAATTAGAGTAAAAGTGAGAAGATTGATATGATATTAAATGTAAGTGGTAGAACCGATATTGTTGCTCTTTATACAGAGTGGTTTATAAATAGATATAGAATAGGATTTGTGGATGTAAGAAACCCATATAATCCTAAGCTCGTAAGCAGAATTAATTTTAGTGATATAGATGCAATTATGTTTTGCACTAAAAATCCTCTTCCTATAATTCCCTATTTAAAAGAAATAAATAAACCTATAGTTTTTCACGTTACATTAACTCCTTATGGAAAGGATATAGAACCTGGTATAATAGATAAGACTAAAGTTATAGAAGGAATTAAAGAGGTATCTAAAACGGTAGGAATAGATAATATTGCTGTAAGGTATGATCCTATATTTTTAAGCAAAAGATACAATTTAGATTACCATAAAAAAGCATTTGAAAAGATATGCACTTTACTTGAAGGATATGTTAAAACAATAATTGTTTCATTTATAGATGAATACAAAAACGTAAGAAATAATAAAGAAGAAATAGGTTTCAGAGAGTTTTTACCTGATGATTATCAAAAGCTAGGCCTTTCTTTAAGTACAATAGCCAAAAAGCATAGTATGAGTGTTCAAACTTGTTTTGCAGAAGAAAATCTAGTAGAATATGGTTTTACAAAAGGAGATTGCTTATCTCATGAAAAAGCTTATTCTTTAACGGGAAAACATTTTAAAAACTGGTCAGCTAGAAAAGGAAATCTATGCTCATGTGTATCTATGGTAGATATAGGTGTTTATAACACATGCACTCATTTCTGCAAATATTGCTATGCTAATTATGATGAGAAAAAAGTAAAAGAAAACATTCTTAAACATAACCCTAAATCTTCACTACTCATAGGTGAGTTAGAAGTAGATGATGTGATAAAAGAAAGAAGATATTAAATTAAGTCACTAAAAAAACTAGAAATAAGTTAAATAAAAATACAACTCTTACTTTGTAGTAAGAGTTATTTTATTGTATAATAATACCAGGGAGGGACCATATGAACTTAGATTATTTTATATATAAAGAAAATAATGACTTTTCTTTTAATGCTAAAGAAGGGGACTTTATTACTTTTTTAGGAGAAGCTAATGATACTATCATTAATAATATAATATTTATTAATTCTAATGATTATATAACTTTAGACTATCTAAAAATAAACAAGAAAAATAAAGAAAAGTTAATTAGTAATTTAGGATATGCAAGTGTTTATTTATTAAACACATTCACTAGTGAAACAGTTAAAGATGAAATAGCATATGTACTAGAAAGTAAAGCTATAAATAAAAAAGAAATGTTAAATAGAATAAATGAAATAAGTAAAGAATTAGGTTTAGAAAAATATCTAGAAATGCACCCTTTATTACTTGATGAAAGTACAAAAGCAAAGCTATCTCTAGCAAGAATAATGGTATCTAATCCCAAGATATTAATTATAGATAATATTCTTTCGTTTTTAGATAGAGATGACTTTTATATTGTAAACAGATTTTTAAAGGAGTATATAAGTAAAGGCAATATAGTTTTAAACTTTACAAATGAGATAGAAGAAAGTCTTCTTGGAAATAAACTAATAATCAATAACAAAGAAAAGATACTTATTTCTGGGGGCACGTTAAGTGTACTTAATGAAGAAAAGATAATGAAAAGGTTAGGATTTAATCTTCCATTTATCGTTCAGCTTAGTAAATACTTTAAAGACTATAATTTAATAGATAATTATATATTAGACTACAGAAAGTTGGTAGATACTTTATGGAAATAGTTTTTGAAAATGTAACTTATAAAGAAAATATTAAGACTCCACTTGAACGAACATACTTAAAAGATGTAAGCTTCTCGTTAAACGAAAACAAAGTATACACATTCTTAGGAGATAGCAAAAGTGGAAAAGAAAAACTAGGAAGCTTAATCAATGCCACTAGTTTTCCATATAAAGGTTATGTTCAAATAGGAAAATTTATAAATGATGGAAGATACATTAAAAAAGTAAATAATCTAAGAATGAATATTGGTTATGTAAAAAAGAACCCATTAGATTTTGAAATAAACAATCTAGTGAAAAATGAATTAACATTTGGACTTAAATACTTTAAATATAAAATAAAAAAAGAACAAGTTCGTTCTTTAGAAGCTTTAAAACTAGTAGGACTTTCAGAAGAAGTATTAAACAAAAAAATATCAAGTTTAACAATTAGAGAAAGAAAACTCTTATCTATTGCAAGCAGTTTAATATTTAACCCAGAAGTAATTATTTTAGAAGAAGTAACAATGTTCTTACTTGAAAAAGATAAGGAAAACATAAAAAGATTAATACGAATTATGCAAGAAAAGTATGGAAAAAAGATTATACTCATTACTAAGAACACTGATTTTGCTTATGAAGTAAGTGATGAAATTTATTTAGTTAATAATGGCAAAATAGTTAAATGCAAGAAAAGTGTTTTAACAGATGAAAGCATTTTAACTAGCAACAACTTAAATACTCCTAAAATAGTTGATTTTATAAATGAAGCTAATAAAAAGGAAGCGAATCTTACATACACGTCTAACATACTTGATTTGATAAAGGAGGTTTATAGAAATGTATAGATATTTCACGTCATTTTATCCCGTTAAAAGTAATGTACATAAATTAAACCCAGTAGTTAAATTAATATGTTTACTTATTCTTATTGTTTTGACATTTATTACATCAAGTATCAAATTAGAAGTACTTATGCTATTTGTAACAGCATATTTATGCTTTTCATCAAACGTACCTCTTAGACACTATTTTAATACTTTATATGGCTTAAGATATTTCTTTATCCTACTTTTAGTTCTTCTAGCAGCAAGAGGTCTATATTTAGAAAATGCTTTAATAATATTAATTAAAATCGTAAGTGTGATGCTATACTTAGATATGATATTTTACACAACCAGTCCTTCAGAAATAAAGTATGGAATAGAAAAATTATTAACACCATTTAATATATTCAATGTGAATACAAGCCCAGTTATCAACAAATTAGTTAATGCAATAACATTCTTTCCACTTTTATTTAGTACAGAAAGAGAAGTTTTAATAAATGCATCAAGTAGAGGCCTAGATTACACATATGCAGATATAGTTTCACGATTCTTTGTAATAATTGCATCTTTCAAAAACACATTTAGATTAACAGTAGAAAAGATGAGAAAACAGAAACTATCAAGTTATTTAAGAGGATATAGTTCAAGTAAATATAGAACTAACTTAAGAACAAATAAAGTAGGTTTTTACGATATAATTCTTCTTTTAGTTCATACATTCTTTATAATCTATTACATATTTGAAAGAGGTGTTTTATGAGATATTTAGTTAATATTAAATATGATGGAGCAAGTTTTTTTGGCTTTCAAATTCAAAATAATAAAAGGACAGTAGAAGGAGATATAACAAAAGCTTTAACGAAGATACTTAATGAAGAAGTTAAAATTGTGGGATGCTCTAGAACAGACAGGAAAGTTCATGCAAATGACTTTTATTTCCACTTTGATACAATTAAAGAATTGGATACAGTTAAACTAAAAAAATCACTTAATGATTTAACAGAAGATGATATTTACATTATAAGTGTAAAGACTATAAGTGAAGAAGTTCATGCTAGATATTCAGTAAAAAGTAAGGAATATAAATACATTATTAGCACAGGAGAATATGAGCCCACAAAAAGGAACTATGTCCTTCAGTACTGCAAACCTATTGATATAGTGCTTTTATCAAAAGCATCTAGCCTATTAGAAGGTGAGCATGATTTTAAGAGCTTTACTTCAGATAATGAAAAAGAGAATACGATTAGAACTATAAATTACATATGTATAGAAAAAGTAAATAATATTGTAAACATTTACATAAGTGCAGATGGATTTTTAAAATATATGATACGAAATATAATTGGATTACTTCTTGAAATAAATGAGGGAAAAAAGAAGATAGAAGATATAGAAAATATCTTGCTAAGTAAAGACAGAACCAAATTGGGAATATGTGCTTCTCCTGAAGGTTTATATTTAAATAAAGTTGAATATGTGATAGAATAGAAATAGAGGAGTAAAAAAATGATTGATTTAATTAAAAAGAAAGAAATAAAGGGGATTTTAGTTTCAGTGCTTTTGATAGCTTTAAGTATATTTTTAATACTTAAGCCGGAAGAAATAATATCTTCACTATTAAGAGTAATGGGTATATTAGTTTTAGTGTTTGGACTTATTGATTCTGCTAGCTATTTTGCTAAACAAGATGATACTAAACTGTTTGATTATGGTCTTTTAAAAGGACTTATGGAAGTTACTTTAGGTATATTATTAATATTTAAATATGAGGCACTTATTAGTATATTTCCAATGGTGCTAGGATTATTAATAGTATTTATAAATGTGTTTAAACTACAACTAGCACTTAACTTAAAAGAAGTAGAAGACTCATACTTAACAGGTGTTATTATATCAGCTTTAGCAGTTATTCTTGGAGTACTTATTATATTCAATCCATTTGAATCACTTAAAGTTGTAGTAATAGTTTCGGGTGCAGTAATGCTTCTTAGTGAACTAGCTAATATTGCCTATAGCATTATAGTTTTAAGACATATTAGAAAAACACACAAAGTAGTAAAAGATTTAGTAGAAGTAAACTAGAGAAATCTAGTTTTTTCTTTTCTATTTTAAAAATGTGTGTTATTATTTATATAGAGTAAAGAGGTGCTATGATGTTTGGCAGAAT
>ONXO01000033.1 GCA_900321795.1 uncultured Eubacteriales bacterium | reverse complement strand
CATTATTAATAACATCTATATTTACTTTTAATTTAATTAACGAATATCAAAAAAATAAAGATACAAAAAAACTAGAAGATCAAATTAATACCATTAACAAAGAAATAGATGAGATAGAATTAAAAATTAAAAATAGTAAAACTAAAGATATTATAGAAGATGAAGAAGAATTAGAGGTATTAGAAGTATGGAAAAAAGAATTAAAGAAACTAGAAAATTTATACTATTAGAAACTTTTCTATTATGTATATCTATAATTTTATTAATAACATTTATTTGTTTTAAAAAACTAAACACAAACAATGTTGAAAAAAAGAATTTATTAACACAAGAATATGAGCAAAGAAAACAAGTGTTAGCAGAAAAAGAAAATGAACTAAAATTGGTTGATAAAGAATCAGAAAACTACAAAGATGTTAAAACAAGAATAAATGAAACTAAAGATGAATACTTTAAACTTTTATCAAAAATAGAGAAAGATATCAAAGAAAACAAAACAAACAAAAAAATTGCATATTTAACATTTGATGATGGACCTTATTATAATACTTACAAAGTATTAGACATATTAGATAAATATAACGTAAAGGCAACTTTCTTTACAACAACAATAAATGGCCAATACTGTTATGATAACAAAAGCTACAACTGTTATAAATTATACAAAGAATATATAAAAAGAGGCCACACCATTGCAAACCATACATACACACATGCTATAAGAAAAGGACTATATGAAAGTACTGAATCCTTTATGAAAGCTGTTAAAGACCAAGAAAATCACGTTAAAGAACAAACTGATGGATACATAACAAATATATTAAGATTTCCAGGAGGAAGCTCAACTGCAAGAGAACTTAAATCAAGTATAATAAATGAACTAAGAAAAGAAAAATATGGATGGGTTGACTGGAATGGTGCAGACGGAGATGGTGGCAAGCTATCATCTGAAGATGAGGCTTGGAATTACTTTAAAAATACAATAAACGAAAAAATAGAAGTTATTTTATATCATGATTATAGTAGATACACTACAAACTTATTGCCGCAAATGATTGAAT
This sequence comes from uncultured Eubacteriales bacterium, assembly GCA_900321795.1. Classification (GTDB taxonomy): domain Bacteria; phylum Bacillota_I; class Bacilli_A; order RF39; family UBA660; genus RUG727. Next base: position 3,681 of record ONXO01000033.1, on the reverse strand, counting down.
ACTTAGAATCTAACAATTACATTTTATTACCACTATTCTATGAAAGCGTAATGGTTAACAAATGACAATCAAAAAACACAAATATTTTGCAATCTTAATATAGCTTTTAATTGACAAGAATAACACTTTAGTGTATAATCTACCTCGTAAAGCAAAGAAAAGGACGAGTAGCATTTATCCTTATTTCTAGAGAGCTAACACATGGTGAAAGTTAGTAATAAGCAAATGTGAATAAAACCTTTGAGTGACCACAAAAGGTCCGGAAGTAAAACTTTCGTTAAAAAAAGAGATAATCAGTTAATGATTAAGAAGGGTGGTACCGTGCAATAAGCGCCCCTTTAGTCATTAACTTTTTTTATTAAGAAGGAGGAAATAAAAAAATGAGAGAATTATCTGAACAAGAATTAGTAAGAAGAGGAAAACTAGATGAAATTAGAAAAGTGACTAATCCATATCCAGAAAACTATGAAAGAACACATACCCTAAAAGAAGCAAAAATATTAGATGATGGTACTGCTGATGTTAAAATAGCTGGAAGAATAGTATTTATGAGAAAAATGGGTAAACTTTCATTTGCAAAAATAAGAGATATTGAATGCGACATGCAACTAGAAATCAAAGTAGACACTATTGGAGAAGAAGCATATGATTTCTTTAAAAAGCAAATTGACACTGGAGACTTTGTGGGAGCAGAAGGAGAAATCTTCACTACACAAACAGGTGAAAAGACACTAAGAGTACACGTTTTAACGTTCTTAGGAAAAGCCTTAAGACCTTTGCCAGAGAAGTTCCATGGACTAACTGATACAGAAATCAAATACAGACAAAGATATGTTGATTTAATAACAAATGAAGAAGCAAGAAAAGTATTCCTTGGAAGAAGCAAACTATATGCGTTTTTACATAGCTACTTAGCTAAAAATGGTTTTCTAGAAGTTGAAACACCAATACTTCAAACAGCAGTATCAGGAGCTTCTGCTAGACCATTCTTTACACATCATAATGCACTTGATCAAGACTGTAACTTAAGAATTGCACCTGAAACATACTTAAAACAATGTATAGCTGGTGGATTTGACCGCGTTTATGAACTAGCAAAATGCTTTAGAAATGAAGGAATGGATACACAACATCTTCAAGAGTTTACACAAGTTGAATGGTATGTTGCATACTGGAGATATGAAGACAATATTAAGTTCTTCACAAAGTTTGTACAAGATTTACTTATGGAATTAACTGGATCTATGACAGTTGAATACCAAGGAAAAACAATTGACTTTGGAGGAAAAGAATGGGCCCGCATAGACTATTGCAAAGAATTAGAAAACGTACTAGGTTTTGACTGTCTATCTATAGAAGATGCAGAAGAATTAAAAACAAAAATAGTTGAAAAAGGTCTATTCACTTATGGAGACTTAACTGAATATAAATCAGTATCTCAAATAATAGACTTCATATATAAAAAGAAAATAAGAGAAAACATAATTAACCCTACTATTATATATAACTACCCTGCTAAACTAAAACCTTTAGCAAGAAGATGTGATGAAGACAAAAGAAGAGTTGATGTATTTCAAGTTGTAGTATGTGGTACAGAATTATGTAATGCCTACTCAGAACTAGTAAATCCTATTGAACAAAGAGAAGCATTTGAAGATCAATTAAAAGCAAAAGCTGAAGGCGATGAAGAAACTATGGATCTAGATGAAACATATCTAATGGCTATGGAACAAGGAATGCCACCTATATCGGGATTAGGATTTGGAATAGATAGAATCATAATGCTTATATATAATCAAGAATCAGTAAGAGATGTTGTTTTATTCCCTCTTATGAAACCTGAAAACTAGTAGATTGCAATAATCTACTTTTTTTGTACAAAATAAGTTTCAAAACCTCATAAAATAAGGCAAAATTGATTAAAAAACTTGTAAGAATGCAAATATCTATTGTATAATTTAATTAAGGAGGTAATAGAAAAAATGAAAAAGAACTTAGTGTCTAAACTTATTGCACTAGTTTCTTGTATACTTATAATTGTTGCAATAATTTTAAACAACACTGTTGGTCAATATCTGGCTTTAGCTGGAGTAACAGCTCTATTTGTTTTAACTATAGTTAAATGGATAGTACCTGATAAGAAAAACATGTTATTTAAAACATTGATAACACTAGCATTATATTTATTCATTCTAACATGGATTATCCCATCTGCTGCCGTAAGTGGCTCAACTATAACTCAAAAAGAGATATACAGAATGAGTCTTTACTCTGTACTTGAATATCCATGGTTAACAGTTCAGTATTTCTTACAACAACTACTATTCTTATTAGCTGTTGGTGGATTATACGGAATTCTAAAAGAAACTGGTAAATATAGAAGCATACTTGAAACAGTTGCAAAATCTATGAAAGGAAAAGAAACTGTATTCTTAATTATAGTAGCATTCGTACTTGCTGCATTATCTAGTGTATTTGGATTTAATTTATATTTATTTATATTTATTCCAGCACTTGCAGGTATCATACTATTAATGGGATATGATAAAATAACAGCATTTGCCGTAACATTCGTTGCTCCTTTAGTTGGTATTATAGGTGCAACTTACAATGATGTAGTTGTTTACTATATAAATCAAGTTATAGCAACAGAATATACTACTGAAATTATTGCAAAAATAGGTTTATTTGTATTAAGCTTTGTAGTATTTATATCATTTGTTCTAAAACATGCTAAAGAAAACAAATCTAAAGCTAACGAGTTATCTGAAAAAGTAGAACTATTCTTAGGTGAAAAGAAAACAACTAAGAAATCTCCAGTTCACATTATTATAGTGTTTGCTTGCTTATTTGTACTTCTAATATTAGGATATACAAATTGGAGTAGAACATTTGGTGTAGAAATATTTAATGATTTCTACAAAACAATAACTGAATGGACTATAAGAGATAGTTCAATAGTTTCATACTTGCTAGGTGAATTAAAAGCATTTGGTACATGGCAATATGAACAATTTACAGTACTAATTGTTTTAGCCTCTATATTATTAAGTGTAATATACAAGCTAAAATTAAACGATGCTGTAAAAGCATTTGGAAAAGGAATCGCGCGTTTAGCAAGACCTATACTTATGTTTTTATCAGCTTACACAATAGTTGTTATAATTGCATATCATCCAATTATAGTATTTATAACAGATAAGTTTGTAAAACTAGTTGGAACACACACTGGTATATTAGGAAATATCCTATTTATATTAGTTAGTGTATTAAATACTATGTTCTCAAGCATATTCAATATAGATATGCTTTACATGGTTCAATCAACAGTTCCATATCTAAATGCATATTATGCTGATTCAGCAAATAGCTTAGCTATAATAACACAATCAATATATGGTTTAACTTCTATGGTAGCCCCTACTTCTATTTTACTAGTTTTAGGTCTTGAATACTTAGAAATACCTTACAAAGATTGGCTAAAAAGTTCATGGAAAATGCTTCTATGCATGTTAGCAGTAATACTAGTTGTTATCTGTGTAGTAGTATTTATCTAAATTAATACAATACCTATGCTTAGCATAGGTATTTTCATTGTCAATATTTTTGGAAAATGTCTTAAAATAATTTAATTATTAACGGGAAGGATTTATTGCTATGGAAGGCATAAATCTTCCCGTT
>ONXO01000020.1 GCA_900321795.1 uncultured Eubacteriales bacterium | reverse complement strand
TTCATCAATCTTGATATTAATAATTTCCCTTTTTAAATTAGCATAGCTGCCCGACTTTTGATACAAATTAAGTGCATTAATTGCTAACTTATCACTATTATTAATGCTTTCATATAAACTTTTTGAAATACATCCAGACGTAATTGTCCCAGTAGCTAAAGCTAGTGAAAATAAAGCAGCCAGTAGTTTATTATTTGCCATATTAATCTCCCTCTTTTTACGCAGTTATACTAACAAAAAATGAAATACTTGTCAAATTTAAAAATAGACCTTAATAGTCTATTTTTATTACGGCTCTATTCTATTTGGTCCTCTAAATATAAACTGCGTTTCTTTAATTGTTAGGCCAAGTAATAACATAGTTAATCTATCTACACCAATGGCAAACCCACCATGCGGAGGACAACCATATTTAAAGAACTGTAAATAGAACTCAACATCTTTACCTAATCCTTTTTCTTTGGCATTTTTGCATAATTCATCAAATCTATGTTCTCTTTGAGCGCCTGATGTAATTTCTGTACCTCTCCATATTAAATCATAGCCTTGAAGCCTACCTTCATCATCACGCATATGATAGAATGGTCTTTTGGTTGCTGCATAATCAGTAACAAACATAAATTCTGAATTATATTTTTCCTTAGCTAATTTAAATGTTAGTTTTTCCGCTTCAGCATTCATATCACCAATATCTTCTGTTGGAATATCAAAGTTATATCTTTCATGCAATTCTTGATATAATTCTTTTAGTTTTATTCTTGGAAATGGTTTGGTTGGAATAATTATTTCTTTATTAAATATTTCTTTTATCTTTTCGCCATATTTTTCTTTTACCGTAGTAAGTCCTGCTATAAGTAAGTCTTCTTCAAAGGCCATTACATCTTCATAAGAATCTATATAGGAGAATTCTACATCAAAAGAGGTATATTCAGTTGCGTGCCTATTTGTATTAGAATTTTCTGCTCTAAAGCATGGTGCTACTTCGAATACTCTATTCATTCCCGCAGCAACGGCCATTTGTTTATAAAATTGTGGACTTTGAGCAAGGTAAGCATCTCTATCAAAATATTCAATTTTAAAAACACTACTACCAGATTCTGAGGCGGCACCAATTATTTTAGGGGTATGTATTTCAGTAAAATCTTTAGAATATAAAAATTCACGCATACCCTGTACCATTGTTGATTCGATTTGTCTAGCAAGCATGTTTTTTTCATTTCTAATATCAAGCCATCTATAATCAAGTCTTGTATCTATATTTACTCCGGCTAAGTTATTATAATCAAATGGTAATGGTTCAGCTACACTTGTTACTTCAATTTTAGTTGGAATAATTTCAATTCCTCCTAATTTAACTGCTTCATTGCCAATTAATTTTCCCTCTACTTTTATTGTTGATTCTACTGTTAAATTAGACATTATATCTAATAATTCTTTATTAGATTCTTCGCTTTTTTCTATAGTCATCTGTACTTTGCCAGTATTATCCCTTAAGATAACAAACATTACCCATTTTTTATCTCTAATGGCATCAACATAACCACTAAAAGTTATTTCTTTATCAATATAGTTATTCAATTTATCTATATTAATCTTCATATATTTCACTCCTCCCATGTATTCATTTATAAATCATTTTTATACAAATCTTTTTTATTTATTCCTCGCTTATTTTTAAATCTAAAAATTCAATTAAATTTTCAAGTTCTATTTTATATTCTTCTTTAGTTTCATTATTTTTTAGAGTAATTATGTTAGTCTTAACCTCATCTTCACCAATGATTATTACAAATTTAGCTTTTAATTTATCAGCATGTTTAAAATTATTTTTTATATTTCTTCCAATTAAATCCATATCGATATTAAATCCATTTAATCTAAGATTATTAACCAAACTCATCATGTAAGGTCTTTGCTCTTCATCAAAGCAAAATGCATAAATATCAAGATAATCTTCTTCTGTAATATCAATTTTTAAAGATTCTAAAGCAAGAAGTAATCTGTCAATCCCAATAGCAAATCCAACACCTGGAGTTTTTGGACCTTCCATAGTCTCTACAAGGTCATCATATCTTCCACCAGCGCCTAGAACATTTTGACTTCCAAAGCCTTCTATATCAGCTTCAACTTCAAAAACTGTATGCGTATAATAATCAAGTCCTCTTACTAGTCTAGGATTTTCAACATATTCTATTCCCATAGCTTTTAAATATTCTTTCACTTTTGAATAATGATTTAAACTATCATCATTAAGATAATCAACCATTTTAGGAGCGTTTTTCATAATGTCTTTATCAGCATCAACTTTGCAATCTAATATACGAAGAGGATTTTTTTCATATCGATTTTTACAATCATCACATAGTGAGTCGATATGTGGTTTAAAGTAATCCATTAATGCTTTTCGATAATTTAGTCTTGACTCATTATCACCTAATGTATTAATATTAACTTTAATTCCTTTTAATCCAAGAAGTTCAAAGAAATTAACAATGATACTTATAATTTCGGCATCCATCATTGGGTCATAACTTCCAAATGCCTCAGCACCAAATTGCAAAAATTCACGATATCTACCTGATTGTGGTCTTTCATATCTAAACATTGATCCGAAATACCAAGCCTTAAATGGCATAGTATCAGCATATAATTTGTTTTCTATAAAACTTCTTACTATTCCAGCCGTTCCTTCTGGTCTTAAGGTCATGTTTCTATTCCCTCTATCTACAAAATCATAAGTTTCTTTACTTACAATATCAGTTGTTACACCTACTCCTCTATGAAAAACTTCACTTTTTTCAAATGTTGGTGTTTTAAAATATTTATAATTATATTTATCCATTAATGCATTAATAAGCTTTCTTAAATATATTATTTTTAATGCATTATCGCCATAAATATCATATGTTCCTTTTGGTTTTTGTAACATAATATCTCTCCTTTTTACCTATATAAAATTATAGGTGTTTTTAATATAAAAGTCAATTAATACATAGAAAAATCCAAGTTAAACTTGGAGTTGTTCTATTTTATATGTGTTTATATTCAGGCTCTTCTAATTCGAAATCTTCAATAAAATCTTTATCATAACCTGATAATTCTTCACTGCCTTCGTTATTTTTACTTAAATTATCACCACTAGTTTTTTCACCATATATAAAGCTTAATTTATTAATTGCATTTTCTATAAAATCCGAATATGAAACATCATCGGATATTTCACCAGATTCAATTGATTTGATATATTTTGACCAACTAAATCCATATTCATTAAATTTAGCTATATTTTCTGGAACAGAAGCAAGTTCTATAGCTTCTTGCTCTGTATACCCTCCAAATTCCATAGCAAATTTAATATACATAATAGTATCACCATATGCATAAATATCTGTTAAATCTTTTGTTGTTGACTGAAAATGTATAGGAAGATCGTTGTCTGTTTTTATAGATGATTCACTTTTTGTTTCTGTTAATTGAACTTGTTCAACATTCTTAATAGCTTTTTTTTCTTTATTTTTTTCATACTCTTTTAATTTTGTGACATAATTATCTAAATCTTCTACAAATGTGTTTTTATTTATTATAAAATCTCTATCTCCTATTTTGCACTTATATCTTTCATTATCTAATCTTTCTGGATTATGTGCTTGTAAGATTGAATAATAGTTTTCAAGTATTTCTTCCTGCGTTTTATTTATATAATTATTTAAGGTTATTCTGTAGTCAGTCCACAACTTAAAGCATTCTTTTAGATTATCAGAATTATACAAACCTCCATTATCCTCTTTTTGTTCTTCTAATTTTATACGATTATCGTTATACTTTTTAATAATCTGCTCTAAATCAAAGTATATTTCTTCACGATTCTTTTTAGATCTTCTGGAACTTATTTCTTTTAAAAATTCTTCTTTTTTATTTTGATCAATTGCCATTAAAAATTCTTGTTGATACTTTTTGTTTGCTTTTTGTTCATCATTATAATTTGCTTTACTATTAGCTATTATTCTATCAAATTTGTGTTTTATATTCCTACTATTAAACCTTAAAAAATGTTTTTTGGGTTTTGAATTATCATTAATTCTACTAGGAACATAACCTAATAATTCTTGATCAAAAGCATCATTAATTGACTGTACCATATTATCAAAAGCATTAAGAAATACTAATTCATTAAGTTCTTTTAAAGATATATCAGGGACAAAACCATTATTAGATTTAATAGAATAATATGCTTTTACTATTAATTCTTGTAATCTTACTTTTCTTCCATACCATATTTTTTGAACATTTGGCGTTTCATTATTTGATATTAATTCATTTCTTTTATGTCGTATATATTCTTTAAACTCATTGTTATTAAAATTTTCAAAATTATGTTCAGCTACTATACCATCTATTAAAGAAAGAGATTCGTCCCCTTCTACATAGTCGAGTAACGTAAAAACTGTAAATGGCCCACCGTATTTATTTATCATAATGTCAATTATTTCATCATAAATCTTAGAAGAACTATATTTTTTTTCTTTTTGAGGCACATGTCTATTATTATCAACAGTATATCCTTCAAATGGTTTGTTAAAATAATCTATTCTTTTGTTAAATATATATTCTAACTCCTTTTCAGATTTTTTAGAACTTTTTTTCAAAGCATCTTCTGCACCTTGGTTATTAAACTTTTTAGATGAACCAATCTTTATACGTTTGTCGCCACTAAAAGCAACGTCATCAAGAACACTACCATCTTTTATCGTATATACTTGTGTATTACCATTACTTATAGAATCTATATTACTGGAATTCTTTTTTTTGTTTTCCATATCTTCAGACAAAGCAATCACCTCTTTTTATATTATTGCTACAAATATATTATATCTAAAATACGTAAAAATTGCAAGAAAAAAGAAGTATTATCTACTTCTTTGTGTCAATTAAATGTTTACTTAATTTTTTTAGAAATAACTTTAGGTAAAGAAATATTATATGGGTTATAGTTTTCTAAATCGTAAAAATAGGCACTCATCTTATCATCGTTATAATTAGGTACTGCTTTATTTTGTAATTGATTAGATATACCAAATCCTACAGCACTTACAGCAGCAGCAGCGCCAAGACCTTCAATTACAGATAATGGATTTTCATCTTCAGTTTTAGGTGTAGAATATACTTTTGGTGTTGGCTCTGGATCAGGTGTTGGTTCTGGATCTGGTGTTGGTTCTGGATCTGGTGTTGGTTCTGGATCTGGTGTTGGTTCTGGATCTGGTGTTGGTTCTGGA
>ONXO01000002.1 GCA_900321795.1 uncultured Eubacteriales bacterium | reverse complement strand
GTTTCAAGAAGTGGTGAAGAAACTGCTTGTTTAGCTGCTTCTATAGCTCTGTTTTCACCAAATCCAACACCAATTCCTATTAAAGCTTGTCCACGAGCTGCCATTATTGTTTTAACATCTGCGAAGTCTAGGTTAACTAGTCCTGGGACACTTATAAGGTCAGATATTGATTGAACGCCTAATCTTAGTACATTATCAACTTCTTTAAATGCATCTACCATCGGAGTTGATTTATCTATTATATCTCTTAATCTATCATTTGGAATTACTACAAATGTATCAACGTGTTTTTTAAGTTCATCTAGTCCAAGTAGTGCATGGTCCATTCTTTTTTTACCTTCAAACTTGAAAGGTTTAGTAACTATTGCTACTGTTAAAGCACCAAGTCCTTGAGCTATCTCGGCTATAACTGGTGCAGCACCTGTACCAGTTCCTCCACCAAGACCACATGTAACGAATACCATGTCAGCTCCTCTTAAAGCGTCTTCTATTTCGTTTCTGCTTTCTAAAGCTGCTTCTCTACCTACTTCAGGATCATTACCAGCACCTAAACCATCTGTAATAGATACACCTATTTGTAATTTTGTTTCAGCTAAGCTTGTATTTAGCACTTGTAAATCAGTGTTGGCAACAATAAACTCTACACCACGAAGCCCTGATTGTATCATTCGGTTTACAGCATTACATCCGCCTCCACCTACACCAATAACTTTAATCTTTGCTACTTGTAACATTTCTAAATTATTCATATTAGTCCTCCCTAATTATCGAAAAAGTATCCATAAACTTTTCCAAGTAAACTATTTTCATCTATTTTTTTCTTCTCAGTACTAAGGCTTTCTGCATCTTCTTCACTAACAGTATAAGCTTCTTTTTCTCTAAACTTTAGCTTTTCGCTATAAAGTTTAATAAATCCTAAGCTTGTACTATATTTGTTGTTCCTACATCCAAGTACTTTAAGCTCGTTAACCTTTTTATCTTTTCCAAAGATTTCACTATAAACTTTTTGAAATCCTTCTATTTGTGTTGTACCACCTGTTATAATTATATAACTAATTTCTCCTTTTGTTAAGAGATTAATTGATTTTTTTGAAGCTTCTAGTATTTCTCTTATTCTAGAATAAACAATCTCACTAACCTCATATTGATTTATTTTAATGGTTTCTTCTTCTTTTGTCAATACTTCTCTAGTTTCAGTTGCACTGGTTTTTGATTTATAGCTTATTGCAAATTCTTCTTTTAGCTTTTTGCTTTCTTCAATTGGTATATCGTAAATATAGCTTATATCTCTATCTATATTTCTTCCACCTAAATCAATTACATCACTCGCCACAAGAATATCATCATTAACTATTCCTATTTCTGTTTTATATTCTCCAATGTTTATTACTGCACCAGTTTTTCCTATCATTTCTTTTGTTTTGTATGCATAATAATCTCCAAGAATGCCAAATGTTAAATCAACCACTCTAATATCATTCTTTTCTAATAATTCAATTGCACTTTCAATGTTTCTTTTAGGTACTGTTGCCAAAATAGAGTTAACAAGTAATCTAGTTGTTTTTTTACCTTTTGGGTCTTTAACAACTGCTTCATTATCTAATGTAAAATCTTTTGGAGTTACACTTACAAGTTCTAAATTAGTAGATACTCTGTTGTATACACTAGATTGTAATGCTTTAGTTATATCTTCTCCTGTAACAGTATCTTCAACAGCTGTGTATCCCTCTCCTTTGATAAACACTGCTGAATAGGAAGGAACTGTTAAGACTACTTTTTTAATTTTTATATTAAGTTCTTCTTCCGTTTTCTTTACTATGCTTTTCAAAGATTTACTAGCTTCTTCTTCATTTATAACTACACCTTGTTTAATGCCTTTACTTTTTTCGTAATTGCTTGACAAAACATATATTTTATCATTATGAATTTCTCCAACTACAAGTTTTATTGAATCAGAACCTAAATCTATACTTGTTATTATTTGTTTCATATAAACCTCTCTATTTCATTAACATTATATCAAACTTTACTTTCATAAACAAGGAAAACTGATAAGTACCAATACTTACCAGTCACATAGAAAATAAATCTTTTATTCTTTTAAATAAAGAATCAGTCTTTTTTTCATTTTTTAAAGCATATATTTTTGTTTCTGTTATGTACACACCATCAACATAAATTTTAGCACTTCCTACTACATCAGAATTATTTATTTTTTTCTTTTTTACTAATTCAAACTTAATATCTATTTTGTTTAATTCTTCTTTTTTTAGCATTACATTTATGTCTTCTTTTATATATAAATGATAGTCTTTGTAATAATCTTCACTAAGCAGGAAAGTATATCTATCAAGCACTTTATATTTATCATAGATTTTATAGTATTTTTCATAAAGATTTTTATGTGTAGTGAATTGATCATCATCTTTCATAGTTACTATTATTAAATCTTCATTAGCTTTAGAGCTACTTGATACAAATATGTGTCCTGATTTAGTTGTATATCCTATTTTTCCTCCAGTAGCAAATTTATATGAAGTTAATAGCTTATTTTTATTAAACCATAGATGGGTTTCTAAATTTGACGTTGCTGTATATTTTTTTGTTTTTGTTATTTCTTTGAATATTTTGTTTTGCATAGCGTATCTCATTAATAATGATAAATCATAAGCCGTTGAGATGTTTTTAGTTTCATCATCGAGTCCATGTGGATTTTCAAAGTGCGTGTTTTTCATTCCTATTCTTGATGCTGTTTCATTCATTTCGTTTATAAACTTATCATAGCCCAAAGTGTTAGTTGCAATAGTAATAGCAGCATCGTTTCCACTTCTAAGCATAAGTCCTACCAATAAATCATAAAGTGTCATGCATTCACCTTTATCTAAATATATCATAGATCCATATACACTTTTTATTTCTTCTTTCGCACATATTACACTTGTTGTATCTGCGTGTTCTAGAGCTACAATTGTGGTCATAATTTTTGTTGTACTAGCTATTAACATTTTTTCATCTTTATTTGAACTTGCCAGTATTCTTCCTGATGCTGTATCCATCACTATATAACTTTCTAATGCTTTTATATTTAGTGGAACTAAGAACAAAATTAATATAAATATTATCTTTTTCATCATTTTAATTTATGTACTAATGCAATAAAAAAGAACCTAATTTTGTTCATAATTATAGGTTCCATGTAATTTTTCTAATGTAGTTCTATCAAAAGCTTCTGCTTTCCATTCATCACCATTCTTTTTCAAATCAACATTTATAGTGTATTCTACTCTTTCAGATGTTTCTTGCATTTGTTTTATTTTGTAAGACATGAACTTATTGTTATCAAAATTTCCATCAGTCATAAACTCGTCCATATGAGCATTTAAATAATCACTTGCTTTTTTCTGTACTTTGTAAAAATCATATACACTTATCTTTACAGTTACAACCGCTTCATCTCCATTTACTTCTTCATTAGTGATTTCATATTTTAAATCCGAGTACTGCATTTTCATAGCTTTCATATACTCATTTCTTTGATTACTGCCAGTAAATACCGAACTTTCACTAGTTAGTTCTAAATCGTTTAGTACTACTTCATCTAATGACTGATATTTTTTTAATAGTTCTTCTACTGCTTTTTTAGGACTATTCATAAATGAACAACCCACTAGTAAACACATGCAAGATAAGACAACTAACATTTTTTTCATTTGTTCACCTCTAATATTATTCTTTACAAAAAAATCTCTTGTATACATTATTTTTGTAATGTTAAGAGATTTAGTATTTCTAAAAACTCATTGTGTTTTGGAGTATAAGCTTCTTTAAGTGATTTAATTAGTTCTATGTATTTATTGTTACTTTCTTCTTTTCCAAACCATTCATAATAAAGATAATCTATTTTCTTATTATCATCTTTTATTTTATCTAGCTCTTCAAGTATAATTTTTAATTTACTTCTTTCATATCTAGTCATATTGTTTAAATGTATAGTGTTGTTTATTATATTATAGTTAATTATGGTTTCTCTCATCTTACAAGCTAGTTCGGTTATTTCAAGTTCTTCATTTACAAGATATTTACTCTTTTTATGTGTAAAGCCTTTTGAATCAAATGTTATTAAACAGGCATTTAATCCATTAGTAAAGCTAGCTGCATAGGTAATTGTTTCTAAACTTTTAGATGTAAAAACTTGAGTTTTTTCTTTTATAATTAGCATTACATCTTCATCTATTCTTACTCTTTTATATAGTAGATCAAAGTATGTTTTATCATTAACTTTAAAAAGTGGTACTCTTCTTATGTGAGTTAGTTCATCTGTACTTTTCCAGTCATAGAAATCTATTAAATCTTCATTTAAGTTTACTAATATATCATAAGCATATATCATTTTATTCTTTCCTTTCTTTTATGTATAGAAATAATTATTAAAAATGTTCCCAATAGTCCTCCTAATACTACAGGTCTTCTAATTATAAAGTTAACATATTCTAAAAAATTATACCCTTGATTAAAGAGATTTAAATAAATTATTATGAAAGCTAGTGATAGACTACACAGATAAATACCAACAAAAAACATTATTAATTTGAGCATTTTATAGCACCTATTAATATGTATTTTTTTTAAAACAGTTTATGATAAAATAAATGGACTTGTCTGCTTTTTATTTTATGGAGTTTACTTCATTAAATACTATTAAAATGTTTATTTTTGATTGTAAAGTGTTTAACTTTAGTATATAATTAAATAGGTGAAAATAAAATGATAGAAATTTTAAAGTATGTATTTTTAGGAATAGTACAAGGTCTTACAGAGCCACTTCCTATTTCTTCTAGTGGACACGTGTTTATTTTAAGAAAGCTACTTGATTTAGGAACAAGTGATTTAAATTTTGAAATTATAGTTAATTTTGGAAGTTTACTTGCTATTTTATTAATTTATAAAGATGAGCTTATAAGATTAATTAAAAACTTTTTTCTATTCTTTAAAAGAAAGACTGATGAAACTAAAAAAGACTTTAGATATTGTATGCTAATTATATTGGGAAGTATTCCTATTGGTATAGTTGGTTTCTTATTTAAAGATTTTATAGAAGAAAAGCTAAATAGTATTAAAATAGTTGGTGTATCCTTCTTAGTAACTGCTTTATTCTTATTCTTAGTTAGTAAGATTAAAGGTGCAAGAAAAGATAAAGATTTATCAATAATGGATGCAATAGTAGTAGGTTTGGCTCAGGTGGTGGCTGTTGTACCAGGAATAAGCAGAAGTGGTTCAACATTAATTGGTGGACTATTTAGAAAGATGGATAGACAGACAGCTCTTAAATATAGTTTTATGCTTTATATACCAGTAAGTGTAGGAACTACAATACTTGGCATTAAAGATTTATTAGAAGTTAGTAACTTGCACGAACTTATATTACCTTATGGCCTAGGTTTTATAGCTTCATTTGTTGTTTCATATTATACATTAAGATGGTTTATTAAAGTAGTAAAAGATGGTAATTTAAAGTACTTTAGTATTTATACACTAATACTTGGATTATTAATAATTATATTTATGTAAAAATTAAACACCTTAAAAGGTGTTTTTTTACGAATGAAAAAAAAGAAAGAAGTTTCTTTCCTATTCAAAATCATCTAATAATTCAAAGTTTTCTTTTTCAGTTTCAGATGTTTCTTTAGTATCAGACTCTTCTTGTTTTTTTAGGTTAACTTCTTCATCTTCTTCAAGTGGTTCTAATGCGATGTCTTCTGTTTCAACATCATCGGTATAATCTAGAACATCTTCATCTTCATCTTCATACATTGTGCTTTCTACATTATCGCTTGCATCTATGTCAGTCACTTCATAAGAATTTTCTTTATTCCAGAATTTAACTATTTCATTTTCAATAACCTCAATATTTACATAATAATATTGTTGTTCATTAGCTAGGTTTGCTAATCTCTTACTGTAATCTAAGTATGACACTTCATCTTCTACTCTATCTTTGTTATTAAGTTCAAATAATTCAAGCTTTTTATTAAGAATGTCTAAGTATCTCTCTTCATTCATTATAGAAGCATTAACTTTCTTATTATTTATTTCTAATGTTCTAATTTCATTCTTATAGTTTAATACGTCTTCGTTATACTTATTTTCTAATAACTTATCATTTTCAATATCTTCTTTTAGATAATCTAAAAAGCTATTAAAATCATTTTTATATATATCTAAGTTATTTAATTCATATATTTTTTTAGTGTATTCTTCTAATTCATTTTCTTTGTCTAGTCTTTCATTTAATGTTTTTATATATAAATCTTTAGAATTTTCTATTAAAGTTTCAAGTTCATCTTCTCTTTTTTCAATAGCAACCATTGTTTCTTTATATGCATTTATTCTTCCATTATGATATTCACATTTCTTTTTAATACTTGATTTTATAGATTTATTATCATATACATTCTCTTCTAATTTTTTAAAGATAATAGACTTTTTATTATTGTATTCATCCATTAATTGAAATATATTGCTTGTTTTAATTTCATTAACAGTTTTATTATAGCTATTTGTAGCTTTTTCTACAAGTAGTTTTAGTTCATCTTTAATATCATTAAAGCTCTTGTTTTCTCTATAAGCTTCAAGTATTATAGCTCCTAGTTCGCTAGGAGTATTTCTCTTTTTTTCAATGGAATCACTCAAATAATATAGTTCATTATTCAATGCATCTAACTCTTCTAAATCTTGAGTCTTTCTATCTATATTAGTGTATTCTTTGCTGTCAATTTTTGCTGTTATAACTTTGATTTGTTCTTCAAGTGAAGATACTTCTTTTAAAGTTAAAGATCCTTCTTCTTGTTGATTCTTTATTATATCTAGGGTGTCTTCTAGATATTTTTTTTCTTCTAAATCTCTAGCTTTATCTTCTTTATCTACATATTCTTCTTTTTTTATATGGGCATTTAGTTTTTCTATTCTATCTTCTAAAATGCCTCTTCTTTTGGTTAATATGTCAGTGTCTTCAAGCGTTGTTGTATCACCTAAATTATATCCTGCTTTTTTAACTAGAATATTTATTAAATCTTCTATTGCACGATAATTCATTTATGTCACCTTACCATTCCAAATCAAATTTATTCTTTTTTTCAATTTTTATTTCTACTGTCTTGTCATTTTCTTCTTCAATATCAACTGAAGATAAGTCTATTTGTGTTTTTTCTAAATCTTCTTTCGTATTTACTTCTTCTATTTTTGATTCTTCTTCAGCATGAGATTCTTCTATAGTTTCTTCAGGTGCCTCTTCATTAGTGTAAGATACTTTTTCAGATTCAGTAGTTTTTTCTACTGTTTCTTTTTTAGCACTTCTATCTTTAGGAGCGTTTTCCCATTCTTTTATTAGTTCTTCTTTTACTTTGTTTGCATCAACGTATATAACTTCTTTTTTATTCTTTAAGGCTTCAAGTTCTAATCTTGCTAATTCTAGATGAGACAAATCCACAATTTTTTCAGCTTCATTTACATAGTCATCTTCTTCTAGTGCCTTTTTGATATTACTTAGTTTAGAAGAACATCTTGTTTTTTCAGCACCCAATACGTCTTTTCTATTATTAAGCCCAATTCTATTTTTTCGAACTTCAGCAAGTAATCCTTCGGTTTTTTCTAGAGCTTCTACTGATTTTTCTAGTTTTTCTTCTAAATCGCTTTTAGTTGTTTCTAATTTTTCCCAGATGTCAAATGCTATGTCAGTGTGGATAGTATTTGCTGAAGCATCTTTAAGTTTCTCTAAATTGTTATTAAGTGACTCATTATAGTCTCTAATTTTGTTAACAATGTTAACATCTTTCGTTTCTATATCTCTTAAACTATCAAGTTCCTTATCTATACTTACTAGTTCTTCTTCTAATGTATTAATCTTATTTTCTAAGTATACTTGATATTTAGTATCCATTTCTTTTTCTTCGTGGTTAATATAATCTTTAGTTTTTACTTTGTCATTTAGTTCTTTATATTCTTTTTCTAGTTCTAAAGTTCTAGAATAGGTATAACTAAACTCTAAATTTTGTGTACCTTTGTTAGCTAAAGATACAAGTGTTTCTATCTTACTTTTTACATGATGATAATTTGCTCCGTCATTATATTCTTTTAGTAAGCTTCTGCCTATTACTTCTGCATTGTTTTCCCAAAAAGATTCTCTTACTTTTAATTCTTCTATTATTTTATTAATATTTTTCTTATCATTTAAAGTATTTTTTCCTTTTGATAATCTTTCTAAGTTTTCTTTAGTCTTTTTTAGTTCTTCTTCAGCTTCATTTTTGTTTACATCAAAACCTGCCTTTTTAACTAAAAGACTTATTAAACTATAAATTGTTTCTCTATTTGTATTCACACTAACCACCTTATTTTCCTAATTAATATGATACCATAGTGTTAAGTCAATTACAATTTTCTTTTAGTTTACATTTATTTAACTTCCACGTGTAAAGAAAAAGACCTTATCGGTCTTTATTATTATTTTTCTGTCCAAATCCTTCAATTGCTTTTAACATTTCTATTGGTGTTGCAAAAACTATAGTATTTGATTGGTCAGATGAAATATCATTTAATGTTTCTAGTGTTCTTAAATGTAGAGCACCTGGTGCATTCACTAAATTATGAGCAGCTTTTACTAAGTTTTCAGAAGCTTCTACTTCTCCACGAGATTTAGTTATTACAGCTTCTTTTTCTCTTTCAGCTTCCGCTACACGTGCAATTACTCTTTTCATCTCTTCTGGAAGACGAATGTCTTTAAGTTCAACATTTTCTACTTTTATTCCCCAAGGGTCGGTAGCAGCATCAACTATTTGACATATAGCTGAACTTATTTTGTCTCTTTGCGATAAAAGTTCGTCTAGTGATACTTCACCAACAGCATTTCTCATAGTGGTTTGAGCTAGCTGAGAAACTGCATAATTGTACTTTTCTACGGCTAGGATTGCTTTAGAAGCATCAAATATGTTGTAGTATAAAACTGCATTAATTCTTATAGAAACATTGTCTTTTGTAATAGCGTCTTGTTCAGGAACATCTACTGCTTTAGTTCTAATATCTACTTTTCTATATGATTCAAATATTGGAAGAACTATTTGCCAGCCTGGTTTCATTATTTTTGCAAATTTACCAAATCTAAATTTGATACCTCTTTCATATTCGTCTATTTGTTTAATAGATCCCAATATAATAATAGCTACTACTATTAGGATTGGAAGTAATACAACGTCCATACATTTTCTCCTTTCTTTTTTATCTATAATATTTAATTATAGCCACTATTTATTATTTTTTAATTCTTTTTTTACTTCTTTAAAGTAATCTATATTTTCTTTTGTATAACCTACTTTTAAATTAGGATTTTTATTTGTTATTGTATTCCATATTTCATCAAATACTTCTTTTTGATTCTTAGTAGCTAGTGCAATAGTAGCAATGTTAGATGTTTTACAATCACTTGTAAATATTGTTATTGATTGACTTGTTTTGATTCCGTTATAGTAGTTTTCATGCTTATACATCCAAAGTATTTCATTATATTTATATACTTTAAATTGACTATTTATAACAATTAAATAATTGTTAGTTAAATATAAACCTACACTTTTATAATAAAATGAGTTAGAATCTGACATTTCATTTTCTATATTAGATATTTCATTAGTATCTAATTTTTTCAAATATGATGCATTTCTTTTTCTTTTAATAATTCCTGTTATTGTTAGAACTATTCCTAATATTAATAATAATATTCCAAAAATAATATATACTAATGCATTTTCACTATATAAAGATGTTTGATCTAAATATAAGCCACCAAAATAATTAAAGAAAGCTTCTGATGTTAACTCTTCTTCTCCTTCTTCCAAATTAGCATTCCAATCTTCTATTACTATCCTTTTTACATCATCTTGTGTATATCTAGCTACGCCATATATTTTATAAGGTTCTACAGATAAATCCTTTTTACTAATTTCATTATATTTGTCTTTTGTTAGATATACAATGTAATAATAGTCACCATCTGACACATAGTAGTATGCATCGGTAGTGTTGTCATAAGCAGCAAAAGCTTCTGATATCATTTCAATATTTAAATAAGCTTTTTGGCCCTCTTTCTCTTCACTGTTTTCAATTATTTCATTTAAATATTTTATATTTTTGTCATCTTTTTCATTTTGCTTAATTGATAAACCAAATAGTAAAAATGAAAGCACTAAAATGATTATTCCAATTATCATTAATCTTTTTTGTTTTTTTATATATTTCAATATCTTTTCATTTGTAAATTCCATATTTTTTCTCCCAACTTATATTTTATTCTATTTCTAATTTGATGTCAACATTACTTATTGAATCAAATCTTTTAGATATTTTATCTGTTGTTATGTGAAGATCTTTTACATCTTTATTTACAGTTTCCATATGACTAGATAATTTTTCCCATCTTTCTTTGTATCTAGAGAACTCTTCTCCTAATTTATTTAATTCTTGATGTATTATTCCAGCATATTTATCTCTTTCCATGCCCATTAAAACTGCTTGCACGATTGTTAGTAAACTCATTAATGTCGTTGGTGAAGCTAGGTATACCTTTCTTTCATAAGCATAGTCTATTAAATTAGTGTGATATGCATTTATCTCTGCAAATATAGCTTCTGCTGGTAAGAATAATATTGCTTGATCAGATGTTTCACCACTTATTACATATTTGCTTCCAATCGCATCTATATGCTTTTTAACATCCATTTCAAAAGCTTTTTCTCTTCTTAATCTTTCTTCTGGTGTTATACCTTTTTCAAGCATTGTACGGTAGTGCTCTAGTGGGAACTTACTATCTATACAAATGTTGCCTAATGGAGCTGGTGCAAAGACTATAGCATCAGCTATAACTCCTGTACTAAGTGTATACTGTAGTCTATAAAGCTTATCATTCTTTTCACCAAAAATACTTGCTAGTATTTGATGAAGATTAACTTCACCAAATATACCACGGCTTTTCTTATCAGTAAGCACAGTTTGTAAATCAACTATATCAGTAGATAGTAAATCTAGTTTCTTTTGTGCTTCATTTATCTTTACTAAACTTTTAAGCACCTCATCAAAAGTTTTGTTAGTCTTTTCAAAGTTAACATCTAGTCTTTCATTAACTCTTTGATCTATCTTATTTAGTCTTGCTTCTATTCTATCGTTAAGCTCTTGAAAATCATTAGTAAGTACTTTAGAAAAATCATATTTAAAATCCCCAATAGATTTGACCATATCAGTTTGCATTTCTTTTATTCTAAGTTCAATTTCACTTTCATTTACTTTTTTTACTTTAAATAGTAAT
>ONXO01000044.1 GCA_900321795.1 uncultured Eubacteriales bacterium | reverse complement strand
ACGCCTTGATTCATGTCGTTCACTACCAAGCACTGCAAGTCCACCAAGTTCAGCAACACCTTCACCAAGTTTAATATCTGTACCACGACCAGCCATATTAGTTGCTATAGTAACCGAACCTTTTTGTCCAGCATTTTCAATTATATGAGCTTCTCTTTCATGATTCTTAGCATTTAATAACTCATGTTTAATTCCACGTTTCTTTAATAAATCACTAAGTACTTCTGAACTTTCTATTGAAGCAGTACCTACTAATATAGGTTGACCAGTTTTATGAATATTCTCAATAGTATTAGCAAGAGCATTATATTTACCTCTCATATTTATATAAACCAAATCTTCCATATCATCTCTAATTACAGGTTTATTAGTAGGTATTTCTATAACATACATATTATATATATTCATAAACTCTTCTTCTTCTGTCTTAGCAGTTCCTGTCATACCCGAAAGTTTATTATACATTCTAAATAAGTTTTGGAAAGTTATAGTAGCTAAAGTCTTAGTTTCTTCATTAATATGTACTCCTTCTTTGGCTTCTAAGGCTTGATGTAGTCCATCACTATATTGCCTTCCATGCATAAGTCTTCCTGTGAAAGCATCTACAATTACAATTTTATCATTATCAACAACATAATCAACGTCTTTTTTAAATCCATAATTAGCAACAAGTGCTTTATCCAAATTATGAACCATTCCAGCATTATTAATATCGTAAAGATTATCTAAATGCAATAACTCCTCACACTTTTTAATTCCTTCCTCTGTTAAAGTGACACTTCTTGTTTTTTCATCAAGTACATAATCTTCGGGTTTTAAAGATTTAGCAGTTCTATCTGCAGTATTGTATTCACTAGCTGTTTTAGCTACTCCTCCACTTATAATTAATGGTGTTCTTGCTTCGTCAATTAATATTGAATCAACTTCATCAATAATTGCAAAGTTGAGTTTTCTTTGAACCCTATTTTCTTTACAAACTACCATATTATCTCTTAAATAGTCAAAACCTAGTTCATTATTAGTTGTATAAGTAATATCTTTATTATAAGCCTCTCTCTTTTCTTCTGGTGTAGAATCTTTTAAATTAACACCAACAGTTACTCCTAGAAAATCATAAATTTTCCCCATCCACTGAGCATCTCTTGTACTTAAATATTCATTAACTGTTATAACATGTACCCCTAATCCACTTAAAGCATTTAAATATGCAGGCATTGTACTAGTTAAAGTTTTTCCTTCACCAGTTTTCATCTCAGCAATATTACCATAATGAAGACATATACCACCTATAATTTGAACTTTATAGGGTTTTTCATTTAAAACTCTATATGCAGCTTCTCTAACCGTTGCAAAAGCAGGTACTAAAACATCATCAAGTGTCTCACCTTCAGATAATCTACTTTTAAACTCATCTGTTTTGGCTCTTAATTCTTTATCACTTAGCTTAGAATAGTCCTCTTCTAAAGCAAGAACTTCATCAGCTAATTTCTCAAATCTTTTTAATTCTTTATATTCGTGATTAAATAACTTATTAAATATTTTCATCATCTCTCATCTCCTTGTATAAATATAATACCAAATAATTAAAGATTTTTAAAGATTAATTACAAAATAAAAGGATAAGAATTAACTTACCCTTAAAAATCACTAATTAGTCTCTATAATTCCATATGCTCCATCTAATCTCTTATATAGAACATTAACTTCATTGGTGTCTATGTTTTTAAAGACAAAGAATGTATGCCCTAAAAGTTCCATTTGAGTAATTGCTTCTTCTTCATCCATAGGTTTTAAATAAACTTTTTTTCTTTTTACTATTTCATCTATTTCTTCATCATCTTCTAAATAGTCTTCATAAACCGTTTGAACTTTTTCTCTAGACATTAACTTAGTTTTAAACTTTCTAATTTGTCCTTCTAGTTTATCAACTGCCAAATCTATAGCTGCATACATGTCACTATGAGAAACTTCAGCTCTTAAATCATAATTACTACTGTTAATAGTTACCTCTACTTTTTGTTCTCTTCCCCTTACGCTAAATTGTATTTTAGCATCTACTTCTTCTGCATTATCAAAGTACTTGTCTAGCTTAGAAAGCTTATCCATAGCATACTCTTTGATAGAGTCTGTCACTTCTATCTTGTCTCCTCTAACAGTATATTTCATTTACTTTCACCTCTATTTATATTTTATCATAATAACAAGAAAAAAACTACTAAACTGTAGTTAATTTCACTTCTTTGACACCGATTGCTTGATTACCTTTTGCTGTATGAACTAAAGTGAATTCCACTACATCACCTTCACTTAATGTCTTATAACCATCTTGTTCAATAGCTGAATAATGTACAAACACATCATCCTTACCGTCTACAGCACCTTCAATGAATCCATAACCTTTTTGATTATTGAACCATTTAACTCTGCCCTTAGTAGTCACTACTAACACCTCTCTTCCTTACTCTTTTATATTAAAACATGGCCACTGTTTTAAGCAATATTTTTCGTTCGACAATTTATTACAATTTTAGCGAACGAAAACATAATACAAAATTTTATTAAATTATTTTCAAAACTTGCACGAAATATTAATTTTTTTGTATAAAAAAAATTAAAAAAATGCTTTTTAATATTTATTTATATTTTGACCTATCAATTCTTCTTTATGAGATTTAGATAAAAATCCAATAGACTTACAATTATCAAAAACAATTTTATCATCGCTCCAATTAAAAGCATCAATTCTCTCTAAATTAACAATACAAGATTTATGAGAATAAACGAAGTTCTTTGGTAATAAGTTATAAACTTTAGACAAAGTTAAAGGTATCTTATATTCATTTTTATCTGTTACAATAACACATTTACGTTCAATGGTATCTTTATAAATATAAAGGATTTTATCATAATTTAAAGTATAATGAACTTTGCCTATTTTATATTTAAAAGACGATTTAATTTTTAACTGTCTAAAACAAATATCAAACAATTCATATAGATTATTGAACACATTATTATCTTTTTCTATTATGTCTAATATTTGAAGTCTATTAACTGAAAAACTTGTATAATTAGTATCTTTTAAAATTATTATAGGACTAGCCCAGTCAAATTTTCTAATTTCTTTAGCTATTATATCGTATTTATTACTATCAATAACATATATATTAATACTATCATTATCTAAATACAATAATTCATCTAAATTGGCCCTAACAAAATTAAATTCATAATCGTTTTTCATCATATACCTTAAAACTACTTCACGCACATTATTAAAACTTTCATCGTCATCAGCAATTACAATAAAACTAATCATCAGCCCTCCTTCCCAAATATAATAATATCACTTATTTGCCTTTTTGAACAGAGATTATATAATAATTAAAAAAGCTAACAAACTGTTAGCCATTATAAATCATTAATATTTAGTGTATAAAAGCTCTCTGGATCTATTACTTCACCCTTATAATATACTTCAAAATGAAGACTTGATGCAAAGTTAGAATTAATAATACTTTTACTACTTACCCCTAGTACTTCACCTTGATTTACGATATCTCCTACTTTTTTAGTTATTTTATCTATTCCTTCATAAACAGTGACTATGTCTTTATCATGCTCAATTTTAATAATATTTCCTAGATTTTCATCACTTTCAACAGAAATAACTTTACCAGAAAGTACACTTATTACATTAAACTCTGTATCACTTATATAATCAACACCAGTATTCTGCATATATGTATTCTCATAAAATATAATAGCATTCTCTTGCTTTTTTGAATCTGCTTCAAAATCATAAAAGTTTCTGCCTATACTTACCTTATCAGAATTATATGGCCTGATTATATTACTACCACTATTGGGCTCTTTAACATCTTCAGCTTGAACTGGTTGCACCGGTTTAGAAGGAATTTCAGTCACACCATTAATCGAGTATTTAAACTCATCTGATTCTTTAAAATAAGCACCTAATGTATTTATAGTTAAATAAATACAACCAACTACTGATAAAACAGCTACTAAATACACTGAAGGAATAAATAATTTTTTAACACTTTTGCTTTTCATCTGTTCACTCTCCTACTTATAATGTGAACAAATTATTTTTGTTTATACATCTATTTTGGTAATTTTTGTATCTTTGTAATAATAAGATAGAATTTCATCGTATTTATAGCCCATTTTAGCCATTTCATTAGCCCCATATTGGCTCATACCAACTCCATGCCCATAACCTTTGGTATTGATATTTACTATATCATCATGAACACTAATTTCAAAATCAGTACTCCTAAGATTTAATAGTTTTCTAATTTCTATTACAGTAAAGCATT
>ONXO01000040.1 GCA_900321795.1 uncultured Eubacteriales bacterium | reverse complement strand
TTTGGTGACCGGTACGGGATTTGAACCCGTGAATGCACGCGTGAAAGGCGTGTGTGTTAACCATTTCACCAACCGGCCATTATATTTGGTGGGCCTGAATGGACTTGAACCATCGACCTTGCGCTTATCAGACGCACGCTCTAACCAGCTGAGCTACAAGCCCGTTCTTTTTGAAGAACCTCTCTAATTTTATAATATTTTTGACAATTAATCAAGTCTAAATTGGCAAAAAGTGTTTATTTTTTAGTAAAATGTTAAAAAAACTAACAAAAATAGTAAAAACAATGATAAAATATCTCTAGTGATTATTATGAGAAGTGTATATATTCATATTCCTTTTTGCCAAAGTATATGTAGTTATTGCGATTTTTGTAAAATCTTAAATGACGATGTATGGGCAAGTGAATATCTGATTAATTTAGAAAAAGAAGTAATAAAGTATTATGACAATGATGAAGTTAGAACTATATATATAGGTGGTGGAACACCTAGTTGTTTAAATATTGCTAATTTACATAGATTGATGCAGACTATAAAGATTTTTAAAACTAAGTATTTAGAAGAATTTACATTTGAAATGAATGTTAATGATATAACTGAAGAAAAGATGAAAGTGCTTAAAGAAAATGGCGTTAATAGAATAAGTATAGGGATAGAATCTTTTAACAAATACAATTTAAAATATTTAAATAGAAAACATACTAAAGAAGAGATAAAGGCTAATGTTGAACTTGCAGAAAAATACTTTGATAATGTTAGTGTGGATTTAATATATGCTCTTCCAATAGAAAGTATGAGTACTCTTAAAAAAGATGTTAAAGAAATATTAAAACTTAATACTCAGCATATAAGTACATATAGTTTAATAATAGAAAACAATACTGTTTTAGGAGTAAAAGGAGTTAAGCCCATTGATGAGGAAGCTGATTATGAAATGTATAAATACATAACTAAAAAGCTGAAGAAAAAGGGATATATTCATTATGAAGTTAGTAACTTTGCTAAAAAAGGTTTTGAAAGTAAACACAATTTAACTTATTGGGATAACAATGAATACTATGGTTTTGGATTAGGCGCTGCTGGGTATATTGATGGAGTAAGATATGAAAATACTAGAAGCTTCAATACTTATTTAAAAGGAGAGTATCGTTTTAATGAAGTAGTGTTGTCACAAAGAGAAACTATGGAAAATCACATTATGCTAGGACTTAGAAAGTTAAAAGGTATAGATATAAAAGATTTTTTTGATAAATATAACACTAACGTGCAAGATGAGTTTAACATCACACCTTTAATCAAAGAAGGACTTTTGAAATTAGAAGGTCAAATGCTTTATATTCCTGAAAATAAGATTTATATTATGAATGAAATATTAAATAAGATATTAAAGTAAATAGAATTTATAAGTATTTAGAACATTAACAATTTGTTAGTGTTTTTTTATGTAAAATATTATATAATTATTAGGAAGAAAGAAGATGAGAATATGAAAGAGATATTAAAAACTTTATCTAAATATAAATGGTCTATTCTGTTAGTAATAGGCTTATTAGTAGGGCAAGCATACTGTGATTTGGCTCTTCCTACATACACTTCAAATATAGTTAATATAGGTATTCAAAATGGTGGCATAGAAAACATCACACCTATAGCTATGAGAGAAGAAACTTATAATAATATTAAATATTATTTAGGCGGAGAAGACTTAGAAAAATTTACTTCTTCATATAAGTTAATACTTAAGTCAGATGAAAACTATATAAAAGATTATGGTATTCTAAATAATGAAAATATCTATGTATATATTGGTGAAGATAATCTAGATGATATAATAATGATGCCTTTGATGATGAGTGTTTTTAAAGACCCAAATGGTACTAAATTAAGCTTTGCAGTAGAAGACATAACTAAAAATGAAGCGCTTATTAAGTCTGGACTTGTATCAGTTATTAGAAATGAATATGCTTCCTTAGGTATGAATTTGGAGAAAGTGCAAATGGATTATATATATAAAGTTGGAACTAAAATGATACTAGTTGCCTTACTTGCTTTTACGTTAACAGGAGTAAGTGTGTATTTATCAAGTAAGATATCAGCTGGTTTTGCACGTGATTTAAGAGAAAAAATGGTAAGTAAAGTACTTGATTTTGAGCCACAAGATTTAGCAAAGTTCTCACAGGCTTCACTTATTACGAGATGCACTAACGATATAGTACAGGTTCAAGGATTAATAATGGCATTCTTAAGAATAATTATATTTGCGCCTATAATGGCTATTGGTGCAATCACTAAAGTAAGTGGATCATCTTTGTCTTGGATAATCATAGTATCTGTAATTGCTATTTCCATGCTTATGTTAATACTATTTTTTGTAGTAGTACCTAAGTTTAAACTATTCCAAAATTTATTAGATAGATTAAATCTAGTATCAAGAGAAAGTTTAAATGGACTAGGGGTTATAAGAGCATTTGCTAATGAAAAAGAAGAAGAAAAAAGATTTGATGAAGCTAATAAAGCTTTAACTAAAAATGGATTGTTTGTTAACTATGCTATGTCTATAATGATGCCAACACTAACATTTTTAATGAACTCGGTTGCTATTTTAATAATATGGTTTGGAGCTGAGGAAGTAAATAACTTTAATATGCAAGTAGGTGACCTAATAGCTTTCATAACATATACAATGCAAATAATAATGTCTTTCTTGATGATAAGTATGGTTGCTATAATGCTTCCAAGAGCTATTGTTTCAATTAAACGTATAAATGAAATATTTAAAACTAAAAAGAAAGTTAAAGATAAAGAAAAGACTAAAAAGTTTAAAGATGATTGCTTTGTAGAGTTTAAAGATGTTTACTTTAGATACCCTGATGCCAATGAAGATGTTTTGAGAAATATTAACTTTAAAGCTGAAAAAGGTAGTGTTACAGCTTTTATAGGAAGTACTGGGTCGGGTAAATCTACACTTATTAATTTAATACCTAGATTTTATGATGTAACAGGTGGAAAAATATTAGTTAATGGACAAGATATAAGAGATGTAAAACTGGAAGATTTAAGAGACTTAATTAGTTATGTTCCTCAAAAAGGTAAACTATTTAAAGGAACGATAATGTCTAACTTAGAGTTTGGTCAAAAGAAAAAGGATGAAAACCTTGCTAAAGAAGCTGCAAGAATTGCCCAAGCAGAAGACTTTATTTTAGAAGACTCTAAGGCTTACGATAGCGAAATAAGTGAAGGGGGTACTAACGTAAGTGGTGGGCAAAGACAAAGGCTTTCTATAGCAAGAGCTTTAGCTAAAAATAGTGAGATACTTATTTTTGATGATTCCTTTTCAGCATTAGATTTTAAAACTGATGCAGCTTTAAGAAAAGAATTAGCTAAACATACTAAAGATAAAATAGTATTTATAGTGGCTCAGAGAGTTTCATCTATTATGAATGCGGATAATATAATTGTCTTAAATGAAGGAGAAATTGTGGGCAGTGGCACACATGAAGAACTTCTTAAAACATGCGATGTATATAGAGAAATAAAAATAAGCCAATTAGGAAAGGAGGATTAAAAATGGGACCACATGGAAAAAGAGAAAAAGCACAAGATGCCAAAGGTACTATAAAAAAACTAGTTAAATCCTTAAAAAGATACTATCCTTTACTTATAGTGATATTTGTTTTCTCAGTTTTAGGAACAATATTTACAATAGTTGGACCTAAAGTACTCGGTAATGCGACAACTGAAGTTTTTAACGGATTGATTTCTAAACTAACTGGTAGAAGTGGAATAGATTTTGATAAGCTTCATAAAATACTTTTAACAATATTAATTCTTTATATAGTAAGTGCTTTATTTAATTATTTTGAAGGAATAATAATGGCTAATATTTCTCAAAAATATACTGAAGACTTAAGAAAAAAAGTAAATAGAAAGATAGAAAAACTACCATTTAGTTATTTTGATAAAACTTCTACAGGTGACGTTCTTTCACTCATCACAAATGATATAGATACAATAAATCAAAATTTAAATAGAAGTGCTACTGAAGTTATAACGAGTATAACTATGATAGTAGGTATTCTTATAATGATGTTTTCTATAAATGTTTCAATGACAGTGGTAACTCTTATAATATTACCAATTAGCTTACTTTTAAGTGGATTGTTCGTTAAGAAAAGTCAAAACTATTTTAATGAAAGACAAGAAAGATTAGCTACTGTAAACTCTTGTGTAGAAGAATCTTTATCAGCTTTTACAGTAGTAAAAGCTTTTAATGCAGAGAAGAAAGTTCTAAAGAATTTGATGCAAGAAAATTCTATGCTTTATACTTCAACTTGGAAAAGTAATTTCTATGGAGGATTAATGCATCCAATCATGACTTTCATAGGAAATCTTGGATATGTTGTAGTAGCTATTTTAGGTGGTATAAATGCTGCGAGAGGTAAAATAACAGTAGGTAATATTCAGTCTTTTATAACATATACTAAAAATTTTACTAATCCAATAGCTAATTTAGCTAGTATATTTTCTGAGCTTCAGTCAATGCTTGCAGCTTCAGAAAGAGTGTTTACTTTTCTAGATGAAAACGAAGAAGAGAAAGTAATAAATCCTATAAGAATAGAAAACATAGAAGGAAAAGTAGAGTTTAAGAATGTTAAATTTGGATATACTGAAGATAAAATAATCATAAACAACTTTAGTGCTGTAGCTCTTCCTGGAAAGAAAATAGCTATAGTCGGACCTACAGGAGCAGGTAAAACAACACTTGTAAAACTATTGATGAGGTTCTATGACACAGCTGCTGGTGAAATACTATTAGACGGAGTAAATATTAATAATATAGAAAGAGAAGATTTAAGAAAAGCCTTTGGAATGGTTCTTCAAGACACTTGGTTATTTAGTGGAAGCATAATGGAAAACTTAAGATATGGTAAATTAGACGCAACTGATGATGAAGTAATCGAAGCCGCTAAACTAGCTCATGTTCATCATTTTATTCAAACTCTTCCTGGGGGATATAACATGGAGCTTAATGAAGAAGTAAGTAATATTTCTGAAGGGCAAAAACAGCTTTTAACAATTGCACGAGCAATACTAGCAAATCCTAAACTTTTAATACTAGATGAAGCTACTTCATCAGTAGATACGAGAACTGAAGAGTTAATACAAAAAGCAATGGATGAACTTATGGAAAATAGAACATCGTTTATAATTGCTCATAGATTATCAACAATTAGAAATGCCGATTTAATACTAGTACTTAATGATGGAGATATAGTTGAACAAGGAACTCACACAGAACTTCTAAATAAAAATGGCTTTTACAGTAAACTTTATAATAGTCAGTTTGAAGAAATATAAAAGATGTACTTTATTTTATGCAAAAAGTTTGATATAATCTAAAAGCGAAAAGGAAAGGGTGGTATTATGAAAAAGAAAACAATATGCCTAGTTGGTAAACCTAATGCAGGTAAAAGTACACTTTTCAATAGGATAGTTGGTAAAAAGATATCAATAATAGAAGATACTCCTGGAGTGACTAGAGATAGAATCTATGCAACTGCAACATATGGAGAAACATCGTTTTATCTAATAGATACTGGTGGAATTGATCTAAGTGATGCTGCATTTAATGATGAAATCAAAATGCAAGTAGAAATAGGTATAGAAGAAAGTGATGTTATAATCTTTGTAGTTGATGGAAAAGAAGGAGTAACATCCAATGATTTACTTATAAGAGATATGCTTAGAAAATCTAATAAAAAAGTTATAGTTGCTATTAATAAAATTGATAACAAGTTAACTGAAGAGAATATGTATGATTTCTATACTCTTGGATTTGATGATTATATTTCTATTAGTAGTGAACATAATATTGGAATAGATGATTTGCTAGATAAAGCTACAGAAGATTTTGGTCTTGCCTTAGAAGAGGAAGATACTAGACTTAAGTTTTCGGTAATAGGAAGACCTAATGTAGGAAAAAGTTCACTTGTAAATGCTTTGCTTAACGAAGAGAGAGTAATAGTAAGCGATGTAGCAGGTACTACAAGGGATGCGATAGATACTAGTTTTACATATGACAAGAACGAATACGTTTTAATAGATACAGCTGGTTTAAGAAAAAAAGGCAAAGTATTTGAATCAGTTGAAAAATATAGTCTTTTAAGAAGTATGAGAGCTATTGATAGAAGTGATGTGTGTATATTAGTAATAAATGCTGAAGAAGGAATAATAGAACATGATAAACATATTGCAGGATATGCTTTAGAAGCGGGTAAGGCGGTAGTAATATGTGTCAACAAGTGGGACACTATAGAAGATAATAAAGATATGGAAATGAAAAAATGGAAAAAAGATATACAAAATAACTTCCAGTTCATGCCTTGGGCTAAAGTATGTTTCTTATCTGCCAAAACTAAAAAGAGAATATCTACTCTTATGCCACTTGTCCTTGAATCATATGAAAATGCTACTAAAGAGATTAAAACAAATATAATAAATGATGTGGTTTTAGAAGCATTTATGTTAACACCACCCCCATCATACAAGGGCAAAAGGCTTAAAATATACTTTGCTCATCAATCGGGATGTAAACCTCCTAAGTTTGATATAGAAGTAAACTCAAAAGGATTAATACACTTTAGTTATGAAAGATATTTAGAAAACAAGATAAGGGAAAACATAGACTTTAGTGGAACTCCGATAATATTAAATTTTAAAAATAAAGGCGAGTAACTAAATACTTGCTTTTTTCATATACTAAACTAGGTGATGGGTAAATGTCTAATGATTTATTTGACAAGATTGAAAAAAAGACACATGTAAATAAGGATACAATTGTGTCTTTAGCGAGGAAACTGCAAGAAGGGGATTTTAAGAACGAAAACAACTTAAGAAACATAATTGAAGAGATAGGAACGATTACAGGAAAAGATGTATCTAAAGAAAAAGAAGATAAAATAATAGAAATGGTAGTGAACGATAAAGTGCCTACTAATTTAGATAAATATTTATAAAGCTTGAATTTTCACTCAAAATGTCAGAAATCTTCTGTCTTTTGAGTTTTCTTTTTCTTTATGACAAAATTTTTGAAATAAAAAAGGATATCATTTTATTTAGAAGTGATACCTTTTTATTGCTTAAATTAGTTAAATCATATAAAGGTTAGAATCTGTGATAGTATTATCATCAATACTTGAAGTAGAGGCACCTGTTTCAAGTGCTCTTATTCTTTGGTCTAAATTTCTGATTTGTCTTTCTAATCTAGTAAATCTTTGTTCATAATCATCGCTATAACTATAATATTGTTCATTATTAGGCATTTGACCAGGCATCATCATATTAGGTCCTTGCATCATACCACCTTGATATACATTAGGACCATATGCTTGATATTGAGTGTTAATGTTATAACCAGAAGGCGGAGTAACTATCATATTTGGTTCTTGAAAACCACCAGCTTGATATGAACCGTAAACCATATCTCTATTTTTCATAAAATTCCTCCTAAATTCATTATTAGTATATGACAAAATGCCTATTTTTGTGTATAATGATTTTAAGGAGCAAAGTATATGAGACTTAAACATATAAAAGGTAGTGAAGAAGTAGTATCTTCTTCTAATGTAGTAATTAAAAAGCCAGAACAATATAAGGGAAACTTTAAAAGCTTATTTAATAATAGTAATAAGATATATTTAGAGATAGGTATGGGTAAAGGTTCATTTTTAATTGAACATGCTAGAAGAAATCCTAATATAAATTATATAGGTTTAGAAAAGTACCCAAGTGTTTTATTAAATGCTTTAAAAACTATTGAGGAAGAGGGCTTAACAAACATGAAAATAATATGTTCTGATGCTATATGGATAGATAATATATTTTATAAAGAAATAAGTAAAGTTTATTTAAACTTTTCTGATCCTTGGCCTAAGGCTAGACACGAAAAGAGAAGATTAACAAGTAGTGTATTCTTAAAAAAGTATAATTCTATATTTAAGGGTTTAAAAGTAATCGAGCAGAAGACAGACAATGATGAGTTATTTGCATATAGTTTAAAAAGTTTTAGAAGAAATCATTACTTTATAATAAAGAAAAACACAAATTATTTTGATGATATAAGAACAGAGTATGAGAATAAGTTTATAAATAAAGGTAAAAATATAAATTATGTTAAAGTGATTAAGTTCTAAGTGTAAATCTTTTGTAAAATTATTTTACATAAAAAACACACTATTAATTTAGAAAAAACTTTGTTATAATAACTATAGAAGTGGGTGAAATTAAGTGAAGAAAATACTAATCTTATTTGTAACATTAATATTTATGACTGGATGTTCTAATAAACTTTATGAGACTGATTTGAGTAAGTCAGTTAGTGAAGTTGAAAAGATTATTTCTTCTAAAGTAGCCTTAAAAAACACCTATGGAACAGGCTTTAAGTACTATAAGCCTAGAGATTTTTCAATATTAGAGGATAAGGATTTTAATCATGTGCTTTTGCATAATTATAATAAATATTATTTGAATGTAGATATAAATGCTTATTATTATAAATACAAAAATGTTTTTGAAAAAGAAAGTGATGATTATTATAGCAGTACTTTTGAAAGTAATGGAATACAAGGGTATGTAAGAATTAAAAAAATAAATAATGATTACTTTTATATAAAAATGATGTATAATTATAGTTATGTGGAAGTAAGTGTTGCCGAAGATGAAGTTTATGATGCTATAATTGATTCAAGTATAATTTTATCTTCTATAAAGTATAATGATAAAATTATAAGCACATATATAGGTAATGCTGTTTCAAGCTCACTAGAAAGTAAATATGAAGTTAAAAAACCTAAACAGGGGAAAAATGAAAGACAGAACATATTAGATTTTTATGAAGGAGCTAATTAATATAAAGAAAGAGGTGCAATATGGGACTATTTAATAAGTTAATTAATGTGTTCTATGACGAAGAACCAGAAGAAGAAATTAAGAAAGAAGAAGTTAAAAAGGAAGAAAAAACTGCTACTAAGCCAGTAAGTGAGTATACTAGACCTAGGGTGGAAGAAGTTCATATTCCAAGGGAAGAACCAGAAAGACCACTTAGAAGTGAAACTCTTTCACACAGAGAAGATATTTCTGAAAGAGAATTATTTAGAACTGAAGCTAGAGAATTTAAATTTCCTGTAGTAGATGAAGTTAAAGAAACACCAAAGGTAAGAAGAAGTGGAATAAGTTTTGAAGAAGAAAAACCTATTAGAAGAGAGGTAAGACCTGAAAGAAGAGAAATGCCTAAAACAGAAGTAAAAGAAAATCCTGTTAGAACATTTAAGCCTTCTCCAATAATAAGTCCAGTATTTGGAATACAAGATAAGAATTATTCTAAAGAAGAAATAAAAGAGAGACAAGAACCTATTATAAGACATGATGAAAATAATATGAATTACGATAGTGTTAGAAGAAAAGCTTATGGGACATTAGAAGATGAACTTGAAAATACATTATCAAATATAATAAAAGATGAAAATGTAGAAAAGACTCTTGAAGAAGCAAATAATTTTGATAAAGAAGAGAATAATAAAAGTATTGAGGATTTATTGAATGAAATAGAAATCAATAAGAATATGTCGATAGGTGAGATTGAAGAGAGAATTAAAGATTTACACGAAGAAAAAATAAAGTTAGATGAATCTTTAAATTATCAAGATGAAGAATATACTACTAAAGCATCTACACATTCATTCTTGAATGATAGTGAAAAGGTACTTCAAGATGAAGAGGATGGAGATAATAATTCTTTTGATAAAACACTTGAACATGATCTATTTAATTTAATAGATTCAATGTATGAAGAAAGGGATGAAAAGTGATGGCTGATACATTATTAGTAATACTTTACATATCATTAATAGTTTTTGTAATAGCTTTGATAGTGCTTAGCATAAAATTAATAGGTACACTAACTAGAGTAGATTATCTAGTAGAAAATATTACAAGAAAAGCAGAAAGCTTAGATGGTGTGTTTGAAACTATTGATAATATTACAAATAGTGTTAACTCTATAAGTGATAGGGTAATGGGAATGGTTTTAGGTTTTACAAAAAAATTATTTAATAGAAAGAAGGAGAAAATTAATGAGTAAAAGAGGATTTGGTAAGTTTTTAGTGGGTGTTGGTATTGGAGCAGGATTAGGAGTTTTATTTGCGCCTCAAGAAGGAAGTAAAACTAGAAAAGAATTAAAAGAAAAATTAGATGATTTAGTTGAAAAAGTAAAAGCAATTGATCCTAAAGATGTTAAAGAAGATATTATAACTAAGGTTAATGATTTAAAGGAAGCAGTAAAAGATTTGGATAAAGAAAAAGTATTAGATGCTGCTAAGAAAAGTGCTAAGGCAGTTGAAAAAAAGGCTAATGAACTTTATGAAACAGCAAAAGAAAAAGCTACACCAGTAGTTGAAAAAGCTGTTAAAGAAGTTAAAGCACAAGCAGTAAAAGCTGCTAAAGAAATAGTGGAAAGATTAGAAGATGAAGAATCTACTACTAAAAAAACTACTAAGAAAACAAAATAAGTATTTACAAGAATAAAAGCAAATGATAAAATAACAAATATTAAAACAAATGAAGAAAGACGTTATATACGAATCTTTAAAGAGAGTTAGTGTTTGGTGAAAACTAACATGTGCAGTATATATGTATCACTTTCGGATGTCCTTTAGCTTAAACTAAAGGCCCATAAATGGGTTAAAATATAAGAGTATAAAATAAGGTGGTACCACGAGATATTTCGTCCTTTGGCAGCCATCTTTTTATTTTGGAGGAAATGAGATGTATAAAGAATTAAATAGTAAGAAGACAGTGGAAAGAGAAAAGGAAATACTAGAAAAATGGAAAAAAGAAAAAATATTTGAAAAAAGTGTTGAAATGAATAGTAAACCTTGGGTGTTTTATGATGGACCAATATATGCTAATGCTAAACCAGGAATACATCACGTATTTGCTAAAACTATAAAAGATGCTTTTTGTAAATATAAGACTATGAATGGCTACAAAGTAGTAAGAAAGATAGGCCTTGATACTCATGGACTTCCAATTGAGGTTAATGTTGAAAAAAAGCTTGGATTTACTTCTAAGGCAGACATAGAGCAATTTGGAATAGAAAACTTTTGCAGAGAATGTAATAATGAAACAGCTACTAACATAGATGAAGTTAGAAAAGTAACTGATATGATGGGTCAGTTTATTGATCAAGATAATCCATATATAACTTGTACGAATGATTTTATAGAATCTGAATGGTGGATTATAAAAGAAATGGATAAAAAAGGACTTTTATACTTTGGTAATAAAGTGCTTTGGTATTGCCCTAGATGTGGGACTGAACTTTCTTCAAACGAAGTAGCGCAGGGCTATCAAGAAGATCCTGTAAACTCTTTAATCTTACCATTTAAGAAAAAGGATGAAGATGTATACTTTCTAGTTTGGACAACAACACCTTGGACTTTAATCGCAAATGTTGCTTTATGTGTTAATCCTGAACTTACTTATGTATTAGTAGAGAGTATGGGTTATAAATTCATAATTGCTGAAAGTTTAATGGAAAAAGTTCTTGGAGAAGAAGCGGTAGTACTTGAAAAGTATAAAGGAACTGATTTAGTTGGAGAGAAGTACGAGCAACTAATGCCTTTTGTAACACCTGAAGGAGACTGTTTTAGAGTGGTAGCAGATAACTATGTAACCGCAGAAGACGGAACTGGCATTGTTCATATAGCGCCAGCTTATGGAGAAGACGACAACAGGGTATGTAGAGAAAATGGTATTGGATTTGTAAATCCTGTTGGAGCTGATGGAAGGTACACAGAAGGTCCTTGGGAAGGAAGACTAGTTACTGATGAAGAGTTAAGTGTAGACATAATAAAATATTTAAAAGAAAATGACAAATTATTTAGAAAAATAAAGTTTACGCATGACTATCCTCATTGCTGGAGATGTAGAAGTGCTTTAATACAATATCCAAAGCCAGCTTGGTATGTAGCTACTACAAAAGTAAAAGATGATATTATCAAAGCAAGTAAAGAAATAAAGTGGTATCCATCTTACATTGGTGAGAAGAGATTTGGTAACTGGCTTGATAATATGGTTGACTGGGGTATTTCAAGAAATAG
>ONXO01000013.1 GCA_900321795.1 uncultured Eubacteriales bacterium | reverse complement strand
TTTATCAAGAGTCTATAATGAAATATTTAATATGGTTAGGAATTTCTGAACCACAATCTTATGATGTTATTAAAAAGATTGCTAAAAAGAAATTTAAAGAACCAGAATTAAAAGCACTTAAAGAACAATTATTAGAAGGTTGGCAAAAACAAGTAGGAGAAGAGAAGGGCTTTGAAGAAACTTGGAAAGTTGTAGAAGATGCGGCTAAATATTCTTTTAATGCTTCTCACTCATTATCTTATGCTTATGATAGTTTATATGGTGCATATTTAAAATCTCATTATCCTTTAGAATATTATACTGTGGCTTTAAATTATTATCGTGATGATGCAACAAGAACAGGGAAGTTAACAAGCGAATTAAAGGCTTATGGAATTACATTAGAGAAACCACGTTTTAGATATTCAATAGATGAATATTTTATGAATAAAGAAAATAATCAAATATATAAAGGAACTCAAGCAATTAAATTTATTAATAAAGAATGTTCTTTGTTCTTATATAGTTTAAGAGAAAAACAATATGATACATTTATAGACCTATTGGCTGATATTACCAATTCAAAAGATGAGAATGGAAGGGCATATATTAACTCACGACAACTTGAAATATTAATAAAATCTCAATACTTTCAAGAATTTGGTAATAATAAAAAGCTATTAACTGTTTATAATTACTTTAAAGAGTTATATGGAAGAAAAGTTTTATCTAAAGAAAAAGCAGAGGAGTTAAATATCCCTGAAAAATATTTAGATAGAGAAGATGTAATAAAAACAGAAAAACAGTTTAAATTTGAAAATATCTGTGATATACTGAAATTAATAGAGTGCGACACACCAGACGAATCATTTGGAATAAGAGAACAAGTTGAATTCGAAATGGATGCTCTAGGGTACATTAATATGACATATAATGTAGATAAAAAGGTATGCTATATTTTAGATGTCGACACTAAATATACACCTAAAATAACATTATATTGCCTTAATAATGGAAAAACAGTTCTTTGTAAAGTTAATAAAACATTATTTAAAAATAATCCTCTTAAAAAAGGTATGATAATTCGTGCTATAAAATTTGAGGAAAAGAATAAATTAAATTATGTTGATGGAGGTTGGCAAAGAACAACAGATAAAGAGTGGTGGATGAATGGCTATCACGAAACGACTATAGAGGAGGAACAAATAAATGAAAATTGATTATTTAGATGTAGATAATAAATCTACAGAAGAAAAAGAAAAGAAAAAAGCAGAATTTATAGCAAGACTAAAGGCTGCTATAAAGAAACAAGAAAATAAGGAGAAGAATAAAAATGTCGGAACAAATAAAAAGAAA
Organism: uncultured Eubacteriales bacterium; assembly: GCA_900321795.1. Lineage (GTDB taxonomy): Bacteria > Bacillota_I > Bacilli_A > RF39 > UBA660 > RUG727. The sequence continues at coordinate 691 of ONXO01000013.1, read as the reverse complement.
GGAACTAGAAGTTCTAAAACTAATAAATCAAAATCGTAATTGGGAAGATATTTTATCTTCTTCCCCTTACAATTTAATTATAAAAAAGAAATTTCCATTTGTTTTATTAAAATATAATCATTTAGAAAGCGATATGACAAATGAGATAGTTCAAGAGTGCAGAGGATTAATTATTCAACCAGATTTGTTTAGTTTAACAAGTAATCCACCTATTCAACAATATAAAGTTTCATCAATGAGATTTACTAAATTCTTTAATTATGGACAAGAAGAAGCTGCAAAATTAGAATTTCCTTGTGAAGCAAGTGAAAAAATAGATGGTTCTTTGATTGGGGTTTGGTATGATAAAGATACAGGATGGCACGTATCTACATCTGGGAATATAGATGCAGAAGATGCTCCAAATGTTGGAGGATTTCATAATTATAGAGAATTATTTGATATGGCGTGGGGAGACTTAAGTTTTGATGTTTTAGATAAAAACTGTACTTATATGTTTGAATTAGTAAGCCCATACACTAAGATAATAGTTCCTTATAATGAAGTTAAATTATATTTGTTGGCAATTAGAAATAATATCACCTTAGAAGAATTTCAAAGAGAAAATTTACCGGTAATAGCATATCTATTATTTGGAGATAAGATTAAAACTCCTAAAACGTTTATGTGCAATAATATAAAAGAAGTTCAA
>ONXO01000036.1 GCA_900321795.1 uncultured Eubacteriales bacterium | reverse complement strand
TCATTGTCAGTATAATCATATGATTTTATTTCCTTGTTCATCGGAATGTTTCTAGCAAGTTTAACTTCTTTGTTTATCCTTTTATAAATTGATATTATTCTATTCTTATCATTAAAGAAAGTAAAGTATCCACCTACTGCAAAGTATTTAGTTTTGCTATTTTTGTGTATCGAGCCACTTTCATCAATATATACATATACTTCCATGCATCTTCCTCCTTTTAAAATTTATTGTAACATAATGCTTTATTAAAACATAATCTTTTTTGTATAAAAATAATAGTTTTTCGTAAATATATTATAGGTGATTAAATTGATTATACCAACTATAGGAGTAAAAGAGGGTTCTGGTGAAAGAATATATGATATTTATAGTAAGCTTCTAAAGGATAGAATAATTTTCTTATCAGGGGAGATTAATGATGAAGTAGCTTCTTTAGTTGTTTCTGAGCTACTCTATTTAAATAGTCAGGGGAAAGATGATATTTATCTTTATATTAATAGTCCTGGTGGTTCTGTTACTGCTGGAATGGCTATTTATGACACTATGAATTTTATAGAATGTGATGTTGTTGTTATATGCATTGGTATGTGCGCATCTATGGCTGCTTTCTTATTATCTAGTGGTACTAAGGGAAAGAGAAGTGCTTTAAAGAATAGTGAAATTATGATACATCAGCCATTAGGTGGAGCAAGCGGTCAAGCTACCGAAATTAAAATTGCTGCTGAGAGAATTATCAAGCTTAAGAAGAAGTTAAATACTATATTATCTGAAAATACTGGTAAGACTTTAAAGAAAATAGAAGCTGATACAGAAAGAGATTATTTTATGAATGCTGATGAAGCTTTAAGTTATGGTTTAATTGATAGAATACTATAGAAAAAGAGATTAGTCTTTGCTGACCATCTCTTTTATCTTTCTAAATCTGTGGTTTACTCCACTTTTAGTTATCTTTTTATTAGTTTCAATACTCATTATCTGTGCAAGCTCTCCCATTGAGCTTTCAGGATATTTTTCTTTATAAATACATATTTCTTTTATCTTATCATCTAATAAATCAAAGTCATATTTTTCTTTTAAGACTTTTATGTTTTCTAATTGTTCATTTGATGAAAAAACTATCTTATCTATATTGGCTTGTTCACAATTGTTTAAACGATTAGTCATATTTTTGTGATCTCTATATATTCTGATATCTTCATAGTAAAATAAAGAATTATAAGCGTTTAATAGTTTTATAAAGTCACTTATTTGCTCACTTTCTTTTAAATAGACCATATAGTGTTTTTCTCTTTTTAATATTTTACTATTAAAGTTTAAGCTATTAAGAAGTCTATTTATTGATTCAGCAATAATTTTATTCTCTATAATAAATTCTAAATGATATCTACTTGTTTTGGGATCATTTACACTTCCGCAAATTAGAAATGCACCTCTTAAATATGCTTTTACTTCCTCATTTTCACCTGTTATGTAACTTGGAACTTCATATTGCCTTTTACCTTCTTCAGATAAAATTCCTAGACTTTTCAAAATTTTATTAGATTCTTTATCTACAATTAAATGTATTATGAAATTTTTATTTAATCTATTTACCTTTTCTTTTTCTATAGTTACTTCTATACCAAAAATGTCTTTTATTAATTTATAAATGCGTCTTGATACTCCAATGTTTTCAGTATATATAGAAAAGCTTTCTTTTTCAATGTTTCCATTAATATTTATGATACTTGAAAGCTCGGCTATTGCTTCACTTTTGGGGTATTCTACATTTGTAATTTCGTTTTTTATATTTGTAGTAAATGACATATTAATTTGCCCATGTTCTAGAGTAGAACCAACCTGAAGGAAAATAGATTACATCATTTGGGTTAAAGATATAGTTTCTGTATGAACCTGGATCTGTTATATGATCTGTTCCTAGCGTTAAGTGAAGATGTGGCCCAGTAGAGCAATTATCATATACTCCTCCAGAGAATGCTATTATATCTTCTGTAGTAACTATGTCTCCAATATTTACATTGAAAGCTTGTAAGTGCATATACATCGAAGTATATCTTACACCATTAACTATGTGATGGATGCCTAATACTCTTCCTCCACAGTTCCATTTTATTTCAAATGCAACGCGGCCTTCAGCTACTGGATATACTGGACTTCCAACAGCCACACCACCAATATCTACTCCAGAGTGTCCTTCATTCCATCCATATATTGGACTTATTCTAAATCCATAGTCACTTGTTATTATTCCTCTTCCTACAGGTCTAATAAACCCAGTTGCAGGTGGTATTACAGAACATTGTGATAGAATATCACTTCTTTCGTTACATCCTTTTTCTTCATAATAAGCTATTATTGCTTTTTGGTCAGCTATTCTTTCATCAATGGTTGCGCCTTCTGAATATAGTTCGTTAATTCTATCTCCGACTTTTCTTTGTTTTTCTTCTAAGGCTAATCTTTCTTTTTCCTCAAGCTCGACTTTTTTTGCAAGTTCTTTTTTCGCTTCTTCATTTTTCTTTATTAAAGCATTCATTTCTTCTACTTGTTCATTGTTATATTTACTTATTTCCTCCACTATAGCTGCTCTATGAATAAAATCTGTAAAAGAAGTTGCATTAAAAACATATTCTAAATATGCTTTTTCTCCATTTGACATTTCTAAAAAAACTAATATTTTTTCAGTTTCTTCTTTCTTTTTT
>ONXO01000084.1 GCA_900321795.1 uncultured Eubacteriales bacterium | reverse complement strand
ATTTGACATTTCTAAAAAAACTAATATTTTTTCAGTTTCTTCTTTCTTTTTTTGAATTTCAATTTCTAAATCTTCAATTTCTTTTGTCTTTTTTGATATTTCTTGATTATATTCAGCAACTTTTACTTGAGATGCCTGTATTTCAGCTCCAATTGATTTATATTCACTTTCAGTGAGTGCAGCTTCATTTTGCATTGCTATTTTTTCTTGTTTTAATTTTTCTAAGTTATCAAGCAAGTCTCCATAAGTTCTCGCCGCAGCATTCATTTGAAGTGGAAATAATAATAAAGCACTTAGTAATAAGGATACTATATATTTCTTCATTATATTTTCAAGTGCCTCCTTACAGCCCAAGAGGAACCAAATGCACCTACTATAACACCCATTGCTACAAGTTCTAATGAAAGTGTAAATAGTATTTTGTCAGGGTTAACCATTGTTATTACTTTGGTAAATAACACTCCTCCCATTTTCTGATATAAATAAATGTATCCCCAGCTTATTACTAAAATTGGCACGATACTTCCTAGAAAACCTAATACTATTCCTTCTACGAAGAATGGTCGTTTAATATATGGGTTTGAAGCTCCTACTAAACGCATGATTTCAATTTGTCTTTTCCTGTTGTTTATCGTTATTTTTATTGTATTTGAAATTAAGAACACAGTTACTACTGCAAGTCCGATTACTACAATGTAAGTTATATTTTTAACTATATCAAATACTTTAACTAATTCTTCTACCATTCCTTCGCCATATCTAACAGAAGTTATTTTGTCTATTTCTTCTATTTGATGAGCAGTTTCACCTATTTTTTCTACATCCACTACTTTTATTAAGTATTCGTCTAATAATGGATTAGTTTTTGAATCATATTGTTCTAGAATACTTGCTAATTCATCACTTTCACTAGACATTTCTTTTCTGATGCTTTCATTTGATAAAAATGTTATAGAGTCTATGTTTGCTAGTGATCTTATATGTTTTTCTATAGCTTTTATGTCATCTTCGATAGTTCCTCTTTCTATAAAGGCAACTATTGTTACATCTTTTTCAATGTCTTCAGTGAAATTGTTGACATTTAGAGATAATAGCATTGCTACACCAACTAATATTAATGTTATTGTTATACAAGAAATACTTGCTAGGCTTAGTGAAAAGTTTCTTATTACACTTTTAAATGCATCTTTTATGTTGTTTCCAATTATTCTTATATTATTCATTCTATGTACCCTCCATTTTCTTTATCACTTGTTAGGATACCTTTATTTATAGCAATAACCCTCTTTCTGTATTTGTTTACTATGTCTTTATCATGTGTAGCCATTATTACTGTGGTTCCATCTTTATTAATATTATTTATTATTTCCATTATTTCTAAAGAAGTGTTAGGGTCTAGGTTTCCTGTAGGCTCGTCACATATAAGTATTCTTGGGTCATTTACTATTGCACGCGCTATTGAAACGCGCTGCTGTTCACCACCTGATAATTGATCTGGATAGCTTCTAAACTTTTCTTTTAGACCAACTTTTTCTAAAGCAGTCATCACTTTTTTTCTAACTTCATTTCTTTTTAAGCCATATATTTCAAGGGCAAAAGCAACATTTTCAAACACAGTCATTTGAGGTAATAGTTTGTAGTCTTGAAATACTATTCCTATCTTTCTTCTCAATTTATATACTTTTCTGTTTCTTAACTTAGCTACATTTATTCCACCAACGTATACTTCTCCACGTGAAGGTCTTTCTTGTCTATATAATAATTTTATTAAAGTACTTTTTCCTGATGCAGTTGATCCTATTACAAAAACAAATGAACCTTTAGGTATAGATAAATTAATATCACTTAATGCAGTTACACCATTTTTATATTGTTTATATACATTTTTTACTTCAACTAAATTCATTTACTTCCTCCTACTTATTTATAATTATACCACTAATCTCTTAAATCGTGAAATGGTAGTTTGTACCTGTTTGTTCCTCCATATACTTCATATGCATCTAAAATAGTTATAAATGCATCTTTATCTAGTTTAATTATTTCTTTTTTTAATAGCAAATATTTCTCTGTTGGTACAACACACATTAAAACTTCCTTATTTTCATTTTTGTATCCACTTACTACTTTGAATTCACTTACTCCACTTTGTGCATCATTAATAATATGTTGTTTGACTTTATCTACTTCTTTGGTGTTTATGAATAGTACCTTAGAATCACTTATTCCTATTAAGAAGTTATCTATTATCTTACTTTCTATAAATCTTATAAGTAAAGCAACTACTAGCATTTCTATTCCAAATATAAATGTTCCTATAGCTAAAATTATCATATTAACTATAAATAGGGATTTGCCAAAAGCTATTCCATACTTTTTATTAAATATGAGTCCAATGACATCAGCACCACCTGTAGTGTATCCAGCTAAATATACAAGTGTACAACCAATTCCTAAAAGAACACCACTAGCTACGATATCTAAAAATACACTTGAAAAGTCTATAGAAACATAATTAGTTATATTCTCAGTTAAATATATACATAATGTATAGACAGCTGCACCTATTATTGATTTGTATGTATCTTTAAGTCCTAAGACTAGTATTCCTATTAAAACTACTAATAAGTTTCCTATTAGTAATACATATGATATTTTTACATTAAACAGATAATTAAATATTATTCCAATACTGCTTAGTCCACCTGTTATATAATTTTTAGGTGCACATATAAGATTAATGGTCACTGCTATCAATAAACTTCCAAGTATAAGCGATACAATATTTTTTATCTCAGTTTTTATCTTCATACCCTTTATCCTTTTCTATGCTATTAATTATATCAAAGATTATGTGATATTTCTACTAGAATAAATAAATTAAAAAGCTTAAACTATTTGTCTAAGCTATTTATTATATGCTTCTCCATTCATTATTTTAAAGCATCTATAAATTTGTTCTAAAAGTATCACTCTAAATAAACCATGTGGATAAGTCAATCGTGAAAATGATATTTTTTCGTTACTTAATTTTTTTATTTCTTCATGTATTCCATCAGATCCACCAATTATAAATGTTATATTTGAGTTTCCATTTATGAAATTATTCTCTATCATTTTTTTAAACTCTAAAGTATTTAGTTCTTTTCCTTCTATAGCTAGTGATATTATATAATCATTTGTTTTTAAATACTTTTGTATTTCGTCTTTTTCATTATTTATATTTGAATCTTTTAATTCAATCAGTTCTACTTTGGTATATTTAGATAATCTTTTTAGATAATCTTTTACTGCTTCTTTTAAGTATTCTTCTTTTAATTTACCCACGCACAGGATTCTTATCATAAGATACCTCCGTTATTTCTTCTTGAGAAGCACAAGTTTTTACTATGTAGTTTACTTCATTTTCTTTTAAGATATGGTTTACTGTTTCAAGTGCTAGATTTGGATCATTATTCTTTTCTGATAAATGGGCTAGTACTACATTTTTTGTTTTTTCTCCAATCATTCTTGATAAATAACCTCCGGATAGTTCGTTAGATAAATGTCCTTTGTCTGATAGTATTCTTTTTTGTAAGTATTCTGGGTAAGGGCCTTTTATTAACATTTCAGTATCGTGATTACTTTCAAATATGTAGTATGTTTTGTTGTTTAATAAAGTGAAATATCTATGATTTACATATCCTGTATCTGTTATGTAGACTGTACTTTCCCCATCTTTTTCTATTAGAAATCCATGTATTGTAAGTGAATCATGAGATAAAGGAAAGCTTCTAATAAATGCATTATCAAAAAATATTTCATCAGTTAAATATTCACTTCTTTCATAATGAGTTTCTAGTACTGCTTTTTCTACTTCTGGTGTT
>ONXO01000047.1 GCA_900321795.1 uncultured Eubacteriales bacterium | reverse complement strand
CTTTCTGCATAAGTTAGGTGTTTATATTTTTTAATTTCTTTGTTATAATTTAAAAGACACATATTTATTACCTCCAATGTTAGTTTCATCACTTACATTGTATCATAGGTAATTCTATGTGTCTTTTTTTATACCCTTTTCGGACACTTACTTTTTCTATTTATAGAAAAAAAGCCTTTTAGGCTTTATTTGTTTTAGTTTATTGGTAATACTTCCTCAAGAAGGCTTTCTCCTTGTTCTTCGTTTACAACGTTTGAATTACTTGCTACCTTTAGTGTTAAATTTTTTGATGCTAGTTCTAGTAATTCATCTTCATGAATACTTTGGCTTATTATTGTTCCATTAGAGTATTCATTTGTATCAACGTATTCTATATTTACATTAAGTCCATTAGCTTCTGCCCAGGCTTTTGCTGCAGATAAGCCAAGTTTCGTTAAATCAGCCATTACAGGTCTTTGAGCTTCATTATAATATTTATCTCCAGCCACATATTTTTCATATGGTTTTTTTATTGAGAAGGTAAATTCCTTTATTACCTTTCTTTCTTTTTGTCCTAACGTAACTTTTAAGGCATCTATTATTTCATCTAAACTTTGTTTATAGTATTGGAATGTATATGAGTAATTTCCATTTAACCAAATATATAAGCTATATCCTGTTAAAAATGTTTTGGTTATATTAAGCTGGACTGTATCGCTTTGAGTCAATGCGTTTTTGGCTACATTATATAATGATAGCATTTCTTCAGTAGACATGTTTGTTTTTATACTTTTACTTACTGTATCTAGTACATTTAGAAAATCGTTTACACTTCTTAAGCTTTTAACACGTGATACTAAAGCTTCAACTACAAGCTGTTGATGTTGTCCCCTTTGAAAATCGCCTAGAGGAAGAGTTTTTCTGTGTCTAGAAAATGCTAAAGCTTCATCTCCATTTAAGTGTTGATATCCCGGTTTTAAGCATATCTGCCCACCGTGTATTGCATTTGTTTCACAAAACTCAACAGGCACATCAACATCTACTCCACCAACTGCATCCACTAGTTTTCCTACGCCTTTAAAGTTAATCATTGCATAGTAATCAACTTTTAATCCAGTAAACTTTTCTACTGTTTTTATCATGCAATTAGTTCCACCCCAAGCAGCATGGTTAATTTTTGTTAATGCTCCACCACAAGCCATGTAGGTATAGGTATCTCTTGGAATAGAAAACATTGTCACATCAAGCGTTGAAGGGTCAACGGCTAAAAGCATGATTGTATCTCCGTTATAGCTTCCTCCATCACCTATTTCTTCTTCATATGAATCTATACCTAGTAGAAGTATCGTGAAAGGTTCGCTTATTTCTGTTTTATTGCTAGTTATATCTTTTTCTACTTCGCTTTTCTTATAATTCTTTCCGTATGTTGTTATTTCATAAAACGTAGTTGTTTCTTCATAATTATCTAGTGACTGAAACATTGATTTATAGTTACTACTTATGAATATTGCATCTACTTCATTATTTAATAGTTTACTCATTAGTGTTATATTATCACTAATTTTAACTATTTCATTATTTTTATCTAAACTATACTTTTCCATTACTTCCATAGGAAGAATATAACCATTAATATCTTCTTCATTTGTTATTAATCCTATTTTTATGTCTTTTAAGTTTTCAACATTACCTAAATCTTTTAAAGATACAAGCACTGTCTTATAAGCAACATCATTAGAGTTCATATTGTCTAATGTAGTATAGACTTTATTAATAACTAAACCCATTGCTAAGGAAATAATACTTAGCAATATAGTTAATATACTTGATATAACAAGCTTTTTATTCTTGTTGTATCTAAATCCATCCACTAGTGAATAAACTAACGTTATTAATAAAACTATAAGTAGTATTGCTCCCATTGTTCTGTAGAATGTTTCTATATTAGCAAGTAGTGATATTTCATAAACACAAAAAGAAACACTTATTATAGATAAAAGTGTTAATACTATTCCAATTATTTTATTTATTTTAAAGTTTTTCATGTCTTTACTCCTTTTTAGCATTTATAATTATACTGATTTTGTTTCATTTTGTAAAGATTCTTCGCTTATTTCTTTTATTTCTTCAATGTGCTTTTCTTCTACTTCTCTATTATTTTTAGCTTCTTCTATTTTTTTGATTGCTTTTTTTCTTTTCTTGCTTTTCTTAGTAAAGCTTATTAATAATATCATTGTTACAACTATAGTTTCTCCTGCTAATACTATTATTATGTATAAGAAATTTTTATTTCTTTTAGTTAGATCTTTTACAATAGTGTCATCATATTTTATTAATGAGTTATTTTCTTTATCATATAAGTAATAGCCTTTTTCATTAGTTTCTGTATTTATTGCATAGATTAAATAATAATTAGTATTTCCATTATAGTTAAAAGCCTCGATTTCTTCTCCATTTAAAGTCGCTGTTGTAGGTTTGAAAAGAAGTGGAGCCTCAATAGCTTGTAATGGAAAGATAGTTGCTGAAGCAGTTTTTATTTCCTTGTAAAGTGTAAATGAATCGTTTTCTTTATTATATATATAGAAATTAACCTCTCCTTCTTTGTTTTTAAGGGCTAATAATGTATATGATGTTATGTTGCTTACAAATGCAGGTACTTCATTGTTTTGTATAGTTATTTTTTCTTCATGAAATGTTTGTGGTATTTCTAATGAAACAATTCTTTTTACAATTGTTAATGTTTCATTGCCTACCTTTACTTCAATTGGATTTATATCTTCAACATTTACTTTAACACTATATGTTTTAGTACTTCCATTTTGAGCAGTTACTGTTATTTCAAATTTATTTTCTCCTTCACTAACTGCAAATTCTCCCAACCCCACTACTGTGGCTGTTTTGTCTTCTACTGCACCTTTAATAGTAATTTTTTCTGTGGTAGATGGAACGCTTGTTGAGTACTCTAGTGTATCTTTATTAAATGCTGGAGTTAGTTCATAGCCTTCTACACTTAATGAAGATAGATTATTATTTTTTGAATAGCTTGCTTCTAACTCTGCCTGAGTTATTCCAGTTACTCTTCTGCTGCCTGTAGTTAAAGACATCTTTCCTAAATCCCAATCATAAGCATTTGATGATTTAATACTTAAGTTACTTGAACCACTTGCTATTACTTTGAAAGTATAGTTATATGATTTACTTTTAATGCTTCCATTTCCATAGTCAGCAATGTAAACGTCGCCACTTACGAGTTTTAGTTTTGAAGAGTCATAAGTTAATGTGTATTCCCAAGAACCTAGGTAAGAACTAGAAGAAACTGTTACTGTAGCATTAAATGTATTGCCTACCACTACACTACTATTATTTGTATAAATAGTTATTTGTCCATTTGATGCTTTTAGTATTGGTAACATACTTATCATTAATATGAACGTAAAACTTATTTTTTTAATAATTCCTTTCATTTTTTACTTCCTTTCTAAAACTCCAATTGTTTCATTATTACTTTTTGTACTCTTAATAAATCTAATATCGTTACTTTCTTATCATCATCAGTGTCAGCCGCTTTAAGATAAGCTCCGTCTAGTTTAGCAGATGACACTAAATGTTTTTGTACTTTTAATAAGTCTAGTATTGTTATTTCTCCATCGCCGGAAGCATCACCTGTTACAACTATAGTAAAGGCTTTCGCTTCACCATTAGGGGCATTTAGTAGTAATGTATATCCTGTTTTTAAATTTGAATTTGTATCTACTGCATTGCCGGAAGCATCAGTGATTGTCATACTAGAGCCTACTCCATTTTTTTCGATACTCTTAACAAGCGTATTAACCTGTGTATTAGGACTTATACCATACATCAAAGAGCTATCCACTTTAACAGATAATCCTGAAATTATATCAGCTATGCTTGTCATATTTTCTACTTTTATAATCTTCACGACATATGTTTTTTTAGACCCGCTTTCACTTGTTACAATTATATTTCTTATAGTTTCATCATTAGCTAGTGTTGTCTCTCCTAAACCTTCTATAGTTGAAGCAATATCAGTTCTTGTTGCATTTAAGTTAACACTTGCTGTTTCCTTTTCAACATATACTGTGTATTCTAGGATATCACTATCAAAACCTGTTATTGTTTGATTATTTACGCTTATATTCTCAAGTGTGTTAATTGTACTTTCAATTGAAGGAAGACTTACACTTTCAGGCATATCTAAATATACAGGAATTTCAAAAACATATGCGTCTGTTAATCTATTTAAGTCTTTGTAAGAATCATAAGCTTTTTCAGCTTCATATGCAGCACCTAGTACATTAGTCATGTATTGATGAGAATAAGTTGCTACCGGTGTTGTGTTAAATTTTTGTAGGTATAATGTGTTTTGACCAGAGTTAACATAGTTTTCACTTATAAATTGTGCTCCTCCATCAATTGCTTTTACTCTAGAGTTCCATGGTCTTCCATAACTATTATTACTCTCTGGATTGCAATCTTTTCCGCATCCATATACAAGGCCATTATATACCGGATTGTCCCCATAAGCACCAATGTTATAATAATTATAATAACCATTTAATGATTTTTCTCCATACATTGAACCACTTGTACCTGAAACTGCTAAATATGTTTCTTTTGAGCCTCCTTCTTGAATTGTTCTACTAATTAAATGAATAGGACTTACATTATATTTCCATCCTGCTTCAATGTATGCATATTTGTATTCGTCATCATTTAAATACGAAGTGCTTACTAAATCTGTAAGAGCTTCATAATAAAACTTGGTCATTTCATCTTCTTTGTCAAATGTTTCTTTTTTACCTTCCCCATAATTATATGCAAGAGATTGAAACATAAATATAAACCTTTCTGTTAAGAAGTTTCGAGGGTCTAAGTAAAATGCATTAACACTATCTCTTGTCACATACCAATTTTTTTCTGGTTGCATTGATAACGAGATAATATATGCAAGATTAGTTGATTGTACATAGTTTTTATTCGCTTCACCACTTATTACATTGTCCCAGTATAGATTTGTATTTATAACTTTAAAACTCCAGTTAGGGTGAATGCTATGTAAGTAAGTTAGATAAGGCGTATATGTATCAGGAAATCCTGCATCTTTTAATACTTTCTTATATGCTTCATCTTCTGCTATTATATCTTCTTTTTTATCTACATATGTGCTACACACATATCCTGTATTAGTTCCGTGATATTTTACCAAATACCATCCATCTGAACAGCCTTGGCCCGTGATTTTATCACCAATAATTGTGACATTAGTTCCTGGAAGAAAGTACATTACTGTAGAATAACCATATCCAGCACCACTTCTTGCATATACATTAAGTGCATTTACTCTTGCTTCAAAAGTATTCGTATTATAGCTTATTTCACTTGATGAAGTGTTTGGACTTTTACCAATTGAAACATAAACACCACAAATATAGTTCTCATTACCTTTATAATTAATCTTATACCATCCAGCTGAGCAATTTGAATCTCCTTCATTTATTACATCTTCACTAATAATATTTAATGTCGTGTATTTACTTGTAATTTGGCCTGTTATTTCTGAAGAAGTTGACGCTTCTTTTCTGACTCTTATGTTTGCCTCTGTCGTATATCCTTCAAGGGCATTTAACTTAATAATTAGAAAAGAATTAATTAATAAGAATAGTATAATATAATTTATCTTTTTCATATATGCCCCTTTCTAGAGTATATTCTCCTAGATTATATTATATCAAATCTATTTATTATTTTCTTTATTTTTTTTACAATTTACACATTTTTCCAAAAGAAAAGTAAGGATTTTGGCCTTACTTATTCATTTCATTTAATTCATCTATCATATTAGATATCGTGTCTCTTAAATGAGTATTAGCTTTTTCTAAGTCTTTATTTTCCACTTTGAAAGGTGTTCCAAACTTCACTTTTAATGTTTTGCTTCTAAACTCATATTTACCTACAATTGCATAAGGTACAATTGTAGCATTTGTTTTATTAGCCATTGAAACGGCGCCAAACTTAAACGGCAATAGTTTTTCTTTTGTTTTATTTCTTGTTCCTTCAGGGAATATGCCTATGTTACCATTGTGTTTTAAAACTTCTAAAGCTTTATTAGTAGCAGGAGCCGTGTCCCCTTGTCTATCCACTGGAATACATCCCACCATTTTAAAAAACCATCTGGTTTTAGCTGAATCAAAGTACTCTTTTTTTGCCATGTAAGTTATAATGTGTTTTGTTGATATTATTACATTATTTTGGTCCATCACGTGAATGTGATTGCCAGCAAAGATAAGCGGGCTTTCTAAATCTTTTAGTACTTCTTTATTGTAGATTTTTGGATTATAGTAAAACTTATAAATTGGTTTTAATATGAATCTAAAAAACTTGTATCCTATATTTTTCATTTTAACTTCTCCAATTCCTTTGTAATTATATTCATTAATTTATCATTCTCTTCTTCTATTATATCACTTTTTGTGTAATATGGTTTATGAAACTCTAATATTACACTTTTTCTAAACAGTTTGTATTTACCTTTTATAGTAAATGGCACAATTGGGCTGTTCGTTTTACTTGCAAAAGTAACTGCTCCTTTTTTAAAAGGCATTATAGTATTTTTTGTTTTATTAATAGTGCCTTCAGGAAATATAACTACTGCTTCGTTATTATTTAATGCTTCGTAAGCCATTTCTTTTGCTTTAGTAGTATCTCCTCCTCTATTTACAGGAATCGTAGCCATTAATTTAAATATAAATGCGAAGGGACCTTTATGCAATTCTTTTTTAGCTAAAAATCTAAGTGTTCTATCAGTTCCTGATATTAGAAGCCATGCATCCAATATATTTGTGTGATTACCTGCTAATACAACTTTTTTATTTGGAATATTTTCTTGCCCTATAACTTTTATTCTAAATAACACTTTCATTAAAAACTTTATTATGGGTCTTGAAAATCTATAAAATCGATATTTTCTCATAATTAATCCTCTAAATTAATTATATATAAAGATTATATTTAATGCAAGATTTACTTAAATGTCATTTATCACTTATAGTCACCGATTTCATATAATACCTTAGAAAGAAGGGGTTATATGAAAAAAATTCATTATTATATTATTTTGATTTTTGTTGTTTTTATAGCTTTGTTAACAGTTATATATAATAAGTATAGTAAAGATAATAATATTAACAAGATAACAGTTGCAGAAGTTACTCATAGCGCTTTTTATACACCATTTTATGTAAGTTTGCATAATGGGTATTTTAAGGAAGAAGGACTTGATGTTGATGTAATACTTACTAGTGGGGCTGATAAAGTTGCAAGTGCTGTTCTATCCGGGGATGTTCAGATAGGTTTAAGTGGGCTTGAAGCAACAATTTATGTTTATGAGAATAATGCTAAAGATTATCTAGTTAGTTTTTCTTCTCTTACTAAAAGAGATGGACAATTCTTGTTTGGAGACTGTGCTTTAAAGGATAGTTTCAGTGTTAATGATCTAAAGGGAAAAAGCATCTTGGCAGGTAGAAAAGGTGGAATGCCTTCAATGGTGTTCGAATATGCTCTTCATAAAAATAATGTTAATAAGACAGAAGTTTTTGTTGATAATTCAGTAGACTTCGCATCACTTTCTGGAGCTTATATTGGTGGTCAAGGAGACTTTGTAAATCTATTTGAGCCTACTGCACTAATGCTTGAAAAACAAGGATACGGATGTACCTTAGCCAGTTTAGGGCTTATGAGTGGTGAAGTTCCTTATACAGTTTTCCATGCCAAGAAAAGCTATTTAGATGAAAACACAAATTCTTTAAAAGCATTTACTAAAGCTATTCAAAAAGGATTAACGTTTGTTAAAAATAGTTCTAGTGAAGAAGTGGCAAATATAATAAAAAGTGAATTTCCTGATATAAAGATAGAAGATTTAATAGAAGTAATTAACAGATATAAAAATGCTGATTCTTGGTGGGAAAGTACATATATTAGTGAAGAAGCTTATAATAATTTACTAAATTTAATGGAGTATAACGATGCTTTGACTAAGAGAGTCCCATACAATACTTTAGTGGATAATAGATTTAATGAATAATTTACTTGATATTAAACATTTATCTAAAAACTATAATAGTCTTAATGGAGAAGTTGAGGCTATTCAAAATTTATCTCTTAGTATTAAAGATGGTGAGTTTCTGTGTATAATCGGACCTAGTGGATGCGGAAAAAGTACAATTCTAAATATACTTGCAGGTCTAGATATGGATTATAAAGGGCAAGTGATATATAAAGAAGGAATTACGAGTAGTTATATGACGCAGGAAGATGCTTTGTTTCCTTGGCTTTCAGTTTTTGATAATGCTTGTATAGGTCTTAAAATACAAAATAAACTTACTGAAGAAAGTAAGTGTTATGTTCATTATTTACTTGATAAATATGGTCTCAAGGATTTTAAAAATACTAAAATTACTAATCTTTCGGGAGGTATGAGGCAAAGAGTCGCTTTGATCAGAACAATTGCTACTAAGCCTAAGCTTGTTTTTTTGGATGAGCCCTTTTCAGCTCTTGATTATGTTTCAAGGTTAAAAGTTTCAGATGATATTTATAGTATATTAAAAGAAGAAGGCATTACTTGTATTATGGTTACACATGACATTGCTGAAGCTATTACACTTTCAGATAGAGTTGTAGTTTTGTCCAAAAGGCCTTCAAAGATAAAGCATATTTATGATATTAACTTAAGTGATAAATCTACTCCAATTAATAATAGAAAAAGTGTAGAATTTGGAAAGTATTACGAACTGCTTTGGAGGGATATTGATGACAATGAGTGAAGAACAAAAAAGGTTTTTGAAAAGATATAAACTAGAAAAGATAAAGGTTAAAGTGATGCAACTGTTTATAGGACTGGTGTTTTGCTTAGTTTGGGAAATCCTAGGCAGGCTTAGTGTTATTAATAGTTTTATTACTAGTTATCCTTCATTAATTATTAAGACAATATATGATTTACTTATAAGTGGAGATTTAATTCATCACCTTTTAGTTTCTACTGGAGAAACTTTGGCAGCATTTGTTTTTACTTTAACTATTAGTCTTATTGTTTCAATTCTTATATATTCTAGTAAAACATTTGATAGAGTAATTGATCCATATTTAACTATATTTAATAGTTTACCTAAAGTTGCACTTGGACCTTTATTAATTATTTGGGTAGGAGCCAATACAAAAAGTGTTATTTTAATGGCTATTTTAATATCGATTATAGTTAGTATAGAATCCATATCTATAGGATTTAAGAACACTAATAAAAATATGATAAAAATAATGAAAACATTTGGTGCAAGTAGGTGGCAAATATTAAAATTAGTTGTAGTACCTTCTAACTATAAAGTAATTATTAATTCATGTAAAATGAATATTGGGTTATGTTTAATAGGAGTAGTCATGGGAGAGTTTTTATCTTCAAAAGCCGGTATAGGTTACTTAATTTTATATGGATCGCAAGTATTTAATTTAACTTTAGTTATGAGTGGCATAGTGGTACTTTTGATTCTTTCAATAACTTTATATAGCATCGTGTCATTAATAGAAAAACATTTAGATTAGTTTCTAAATGTTTT
>ONXO01000010.1 GCA_900321795.1 uncultured Eubacteriales bacterium | reverse complement strand
TTGTTTTATTGATTAATGGATTTCCAATGATAATAGGAGAACTAAAAACTCCGGTTAGGGATGCTATCACATGGCTTGATGGTGCATCTGATATTACAAAATATGAACAGAGTATTCCCCAGATGTTTGTGACAAACATATTTAATTTTGCTTCAGAAGGAAAATGTTATAGATACGGATCTGTCGGAATGCCTGTGAACTTATGGGGACCATGGCATAATAATGGTGCTAGAGAAGAAGGAGATTTAATAAAGGTTAACAAAAGTATAGTTGATATGATTCAACCTCATAAAATAATGGATATATTCCAATTTTTTACTTTATTTGCAACTGATAAAAAATATAGGAAATACAAAATAGTATGCAGATATCAACAATACGAAGGAGCAAATAACATAGTTACTAGAGTTCTTGCTGGATACCCAAAGAAAGGATTAATATGGCATTTCCAAGGATCTGGTAAATCATTGTTGATGGTTTTTGCAGCGCAAAAATTAAGGATGATGCCCGAATTAAAAAATCCTACAGTTGTAATAGTTGATGATAGATTAGATCTTGAAACGCAGATTACAGCAACTTTTAACGCATCAGATATTCCTAATTTGACTAGTGCAACAACAAAGGAAGAATTGATAAGATTTTTTAAACAAGATACAAGAAAGATTTTGATTACTACAATTTTTAGATTTGGAGATGTAAATCAAGAATTAAATCTTAGAGATAATATCATTGTTATGGTTGATGAAGCACATAGAACTCAAGAAGGTGATCTTGGGGAGAAAATGAGATTAGCATTACCAAATGCATTTTTCTTTGGATTAACAGGGACTCCAATTAATAGAATAGATAGAAATACGTTTAAAACATTTGGTGCAATAGAAGATAAAAGTGGCTATATGAGTAAGTATTCATTCCAAGACTCTATAAGGGACAATGCCACATTACCTTTAAAATTTGAACCCGTACCAGTTGAATTACATGTAGATAAAGAAAAAATAGATTTTGATTTTGATGAACTAACTGAAAATATTTCTACTGAAGATAAGGTTGAATTATCTAAAAGAATTAATATGAAAGCAATTATGTATAATAGAGACAGAATAAGAAAAGTATGTGAACATATTGCAGATCATTATATGAATAAAATCGAACCTAATGGTTATAAAGGTGAAATCGTTGTTTATGACAGAGAATGTTGTTTAATGTACAAAGAAGAATTAGATAAACTTCTTGGAGAATATGCAACAACTATTGTAATGGATACTAATGGAGATAAGGCGGATAGATATAAAGAGTATAGAAGAACTAGAGACGAGGAAGCTAAAATTCTGGATAGATTTAGAGATCCTAATGATCCATTAAAGATGATCATTGTTACTTCCAAATTATTAACTGGATTTGATGCACCTATTCTTCAAGTAATGTATTTAGATAAGCCCATGAAGGATCATACACTTCTTCAAGCAATATGTAGGACAAATAGAATATATGATACTGGAAAAAACTTTGGATTAGTTGTTGATTATATTGGTATATTTGATAATGTTGCAAAGGCTTTAAACTTTGATGAAACGAGCATGTTAAAGGTTATTACTAATATTGAAGAAGTTAAAATAAAAATGCCAGAATTAATGAATAAATGTTTAAAATACTTTCAAGGTGTTGATAGAACCCAGGAAGGATGGGAAGGATTAGTAGCAGCACAAGAATGTCTTCCAAATAATAAAATTAGGGATCAGTTTGCTGCTGATTACAGAGTTTTAAATAGGGCATATGATGCTTTATCGCCAGATCCATTTTTAAATAATTATAAAAGTGACTTTATTTGGCTATCTAAGGTATATGAATCAGTAAAACCTACAGATGGCAGAGGGGGCTTGATTTGGGCAGCATTAGGTCAAAAAACTATGGAATTGATCAATAATAATATAACAGTTGGTGAAGCCAAAACGGATGTGGATATTTTGACATTAGATGCAAACTTAATAGATGATTTTATAGAAAAACAAAAAAATGTAAAGAAGACAGCTATAAAGGTGGAAATAGATCTTGTTGCAAAGATTAGAAAGTATTCTGATGATCAAAAATTTGTTAAACTTGGTGAAAGACTAGAAGATTTAAAAGAAAAACATGAACAAGGACTTATTACAAGTATTGAATTTTTGAAATTATTGTTAGAATTAGCAAAAGATGCAGCAGAAGCAGAAAAAATTGTTGTTCCTAAAGAAGAAATAGATAAAGGAAAAACAGCATTGACAGAATTATTTAACAGTGTTAAAAATCCAGACACTCCAATAATTGTAGAAAGAATTGTAAATGATATAGATAGTATAGTTAAAATTGTTAGATTTGATGGTTGGCAAAATACTACAACTGGAAAGCAAGAAGTAAAAAAAGCATTAAGAAGTATAGTATGGATTAAATATAAGATTAAAGATCAAGAGTTGTTTAATAAGGCATATAACTACATCGAACAGTATTACTAAGAATTGAATAATATGATGATAAGGAGCGAACTATGGAAGATATTAAGTTGAAAATCAATGAAGCTATTACAGAGGATTATTATAGAAATAATTATCCTAATGATGGTCAAAGATTTGTGGCATGGTATTTAAGAAATATTCATAACTTAGATATAGTTGAAACAAAAGAATGTATAACAGATGGAGCTGGTGATAAACAGATTGATGCTGTTTATATAGATAATCAAGATTCGATTATTTATATAATTCAAGGAAAGTTTTATTCAGGAGAAACTGTTGATGCGGAACCATTAAGAGAAGTGTTAGCATCATGGTTACAAATTAAAGATTTACAAAGTTTGCAGGAAAATGCTAATGATAAACTTAAGGTAAAAATAAACGAAATAGCCCAAGCTATTGAGGATGATTATTCTATTTGTTTTGAATTGGTAACCACTTCAACTTTAACAGAATCTGCATATAATGATTTTATTACTTTTCAAAAATTGCTTAATGAAGATGAAAATTTAAGTGCAAATATTTATTTAGTTGATAAAGAAACACTACAATTCAAATACGATGAGGCTTTGAACAGAAATAGACCATATATTAATTTTGATTTTCATGTTGATAATGATAAATGTATAGAAATAGATTTAGATGGAACAAAAGCTATTATTGCTGCAATACCATTAAAAGAATGTATTCAAATACCAGGCATACATGATGGAAGTTTGTTTAGAAAAAATGTTAGACAATCTTTAGGAACTAGTAATAAGGTAAATAAAGGAATTGCAAAAACTTTGAAGAATAATCCTCAAGACTTTTTCCTACTCCATAATGGAATAACTGCAATTTGTTCAAAAATTACTTTAGAAGGAGATACTTTAAGTACAAAAGAATTGAATGTTGTTAATGGATGTCAATCATTAAGTACAATTTATTCATGTAGTGAATCTGTAAAAAATTCCGAAGGCGGATATATAATGTTCAGATTCTATGAAATTGATAATCCTGAAAAAGCTGATAATATTAGTATTTCAACAAATTCTCAAAGTGCAGTAAAAGCAAGAGATTTAAGAAGTAATGATAAGGCTGTTTTATCAATGAAAAAGGCATATGAACAAAAATATCCTGATGGATATTTTATTACAAAAAGAGGTGAAGTGGTTAATACGGCTAAATATAATACGAATCATATAATTAATCTGACTGATTTAGGAAAACTATTAATAGCATGGCATTCACAAAGACCTACTATTTCCTATAGCGAAACCAAAATATTTGATAAGTATTTTAATCAAATATTCTACAAAGATTATTCACCAGAAAAAATGCAAGCTCTAAATGAATTATATAAAGCTGTAATTGAGAAGTGGAATTCTGACAATCCAATGAATTTAAATCCTTCATTGTTAGCAATGAAATCTTATGCACCATATCATCAACTATATGCAATATCAGTATATTTTTGCGAAATTAACAGAATGCCGGAGTCTGTTCCAAATCCAGCTAAGGCATTAGAGTTATTAAAAGAAAATGACTTATTAGATCAAATTGTTGAAATGGCTGGAAATAGTTTGAATATGGCTTTTGAAAGTGCTTCTGCAGAAACAACTGATAGTGGAAAAATATTTAGTTCTGTAAATTGGATTAAAGCCAAAGCTTCTTTAAAAAATATTAGAGAATCCGTAAGAAATCAGATGGGAGCAATTAAATTTATAGAGGGCGGAAATGAAATATTACAAAAAATCAATCAGGGGTTAAAAATGGAAACTACAGATTTTGAAAGCAGATGGACAGCAGATTAGAAAAATCAATAATAGATTGATAGGATTTTTATAAAAATAGATAATATATATAACATAGAGGTAAAAGTGTTTTATGAATAATGAAATGGGTTTAGAAGAATATAAGAAAAATGTTGTAGATTATTTGATAAAGAACATGGGATATTCTTTGGAGATGGCTGAACAAAGTTTATTAAAATATAAGAAAATAATAGAAGACTGCTATCAAAAAGGGTGGAAAATTACTTCGGTTGCAGCAATGATATTTAATGAATTGTAAGAATGAATAAAGAGCAGGAATTAATCCTACTCTTTTTTTGTTTATAGAATAAAAATATTCAAGTTTACATTATTAAACTTCCTAGTGTCGACTTTTAGGATTCTATAGAAATAATACGAAGAATTTCTTCAAAGAATTCTTTATTTATAAAAGTGTATTCGTTATATTCGTATCCAAAGACTGATTCAAAGTTTTTTTCTGCAAGATTATAGTTTCTATGATCTAGTGAATGTTGAATAGCATTTCTAACAGTAGAAGGTGATACGTTATATTTTTTTCCAATCTTCTTATATATTTCTTCATAATTCATAATATCATCGTAAGAATTATATCCAATTAGAATAACGGATAGGATGTATTTCATGCCTATTGTACTTGTTTTAATCCCTAGTCTTTTTATTAAATTAAAAACTTTAATATTATTTATCTTTTGTGTGGTTAAATTCTTTTTATCCAATTATTCCACCTCAAATATAATAATAACTAAAATTTTGCTGAATCTTTATTGAATACAAATAGAGTATAGCAAAATTATGTTAACTAATCAAAGCGACATAAATATGCTCTATGTGCATACTAATATGCGTATAGAGCATATTTTAAAATGATTTTGAATAGGATTTCTCTAAAACTATTGAAAAAATTTTGAAAAATGATAAAATTAAATAAATTATGCATATAACGCATAATACGATAAAAAGAAAAGAGAGAATTACGTGAATTCTCTCCATCTAGCCTATTAACAGCCACCGCCACCACCGTGGGAATCTTGTGATTTTTCTCATTTGTTGGATCTCCTTTCATATGATGTAAGTTATTGTTGCATAAATTGAAAATCCAACCGTGGGGCAGAGGATATTCATAGAAATTGAGCTCTTTGCAAGCTCAATTCTAACAATTTATGTTACAATCGAGCGTTGCTCGGAGAGTTCTATGATGTATAGACTCCATACCATATTGGTATACATATATTATAGCACAAAAATAGTTAAAACTCAATTGTACCAGCGGTTTGATAATATTTTAAATAGAAAGGGATTATTATGGTAGAATTTGATAGTAAAGAATTTGGAAGAAGATTAAGAAGTTTTAGAATCAAAGCAGAGTTAAGTCAAGAAAACTTAGCCGATGCAATAGGAAAGAATCAATCAACAATAGTAAGATATGAGTCAGGAAAATTATTGCCAGATGTTAGAGATATTTCAATTATATGTGATGTT
>ONXO01000086.1 GCA_900321795.1 uncultured Eubacteriales bacterium | reverse complement strand
TATCCAAGAGCAATGTTTGACTATAAGAGTTCAAATGAGTTATTATTAAATATATAAAAACTTACATTTTAGGTAATGAAATGTGCGGACACTTAATATTTCCATTTATAAAAAGGCTTTTTTTCTTTAAAAATTCTATGTAATTTTATTAAAGTATGATAAAATAAAAAAGAAGGTGTAAAATATTATGAATTACTATGTAAACAATCACAGTGTATATGTAATAGTACTAATAACATTTATTGCTTCTATTGCATTTACATATTTATCAATGATAATAGCTAATTATATAGGAGCATTAGATATCCCTAATCAAAGAAGTGCACATACTAAACCAACTCCACTTTTAGGTGGAATAGGTATATTTCTATCATTCCTTTTAGGATATATGTTATTTGGAAGAGAAAGTACATTAATGTTATCAATTTTAATATCATCTTTTTTAATTTTATTACTTGGCATATTTGATGATTTAAAACCAATACCAGCTAAGATTAAGTTTTTAACCCACATAGCTATAGCGGCAATAGTAGTATTTTATGGACAACTAGTACTTCAAAATTTTAATTTATTTGGATTTAAAATGGACTTTGGAATATTTGCCCCATATGTAACTATTGTAGTAATAGTAAGTATAATAAATGCTATTAATTTAATAGATGGCTTAGACGGATTATGTGCAGGTGTTTCGTCAATATATTTTGTAACAATAGGCATAATTTGCTTATTACTTCACAGATTTACTGGACTAGACACAACACTTTCCTTTATAATGTTCGGTGCAACTTTAGGCTTTTTAGTGTTTAATTTTTCACCAGCTAAACTATTTATGGGAGATACTGGCAGCACATTCTTGGGACTAATGATAAGCGTAATAATGCTTTTAGGATTTAAAACACTAACTTTAACTTCTCTAGTAATACCACTTGTTTTACTTGCTCTTCCTATAACTGATACACTATTTGCTATTATAAGAAGATTAGTAAACAAAAAGCCAATAGGCGAGCCTGACAAAGAACATATTCATCATCAGCTTTTGAAAAAATTATCTACAAGAAAAACAGTTTTAATCATTTATACAGTGGAGATAATATTTAGTGTTATAAGTATTCTATACACTTTAAATAAAAAACAAGAATTAATAATATTCTATATATTTTTAGCGTTCATATTACTATACCTAGTATTCAAAACTAATGTAATATTTAAACATAAGGAGAAATAAATGAAAGTATGTATTTTAGGAGCGGGAGCTTATAGCTTGGCATTAACTCACATTTTCTATGAAAACAAAAGTGATGTAACAATATGGACTTTTTCAAAAAATGAAGAAAAAGAACTCAAAACAAAAAAAGAAAGTACAAAATTACCAGGTTATAAAATACCTGAAAAAGTTAAAATAACTATATCATTAAAAAGGGCAATAAAAAATAGCAATCTTATAGTATTAGCAGTTCCAGCAGGAGCGGTAAGCTCAGTGTGCAAAAGTATATCTAAAATAATAACAAAAGAACAACACATATTAATAGCTTCAAAAGGTATAGAACAGGGTACTTGTAATCTTTTAAATGATGTAGTAGAAAGCGAACTTAATACCAACAAAATAGCTGTTATATCCGGTCCTACATTTGCAAAAGACATAGTAAATAATAGTCAGATTGGCTTTAGCTTAGCAACTAATAACAACAGAACGAAAAATTTAGTAAAGCTTTTAATGGAAAGCGAAAGAGCAAAGCTTAGAGAAACAACAGATATCATAGGTGTTGAAATATGTGGTTCAATAAAAAATGTAATGGCTATTGCATCTGGAATACTTTCAGGTATGAAAGTAAGTGACTCAACTAAAGCGTTATTTCTTACAGAAAGTTTAAACGACATAAAAGAATTAATAGATAAACTTGAAGGAAACAAAAACACAATTTTTTCCTTTGCAGGCTTTGGTGATATACTAATGACTTGTACTAGTGAAAACTCGAGAAACTTTACATATGGCAAGCTTATAGGTGAAGGCAAAACGAAAGAATCAATTGAGTATTCAGAAAATACCACAGTAGAAGGCTTATACACACTAAAGTCTATAAAAGAATTAATAAAACGTGAGCATGTTAAAATGCCTATAATAGATTTAATAAGCGATATTATCTGTGGCGATAAAGATAAAGAAGAATTATTAAAGTTTTTAATAAATAAAAGGTAACTATGGTTTACCTTTTATTTGTTTTATAGTATAATTAAGAAGCGGAAAAGAGTGATGTTATGCTAATTTCTTCGTATTTATTAATGGTTTTATCAGTTGTAGTTATATGTGTTATATATTATTTTATATTTATAATGGGAGCAGTAAGCTTTTATGAATTTGCCTATATGCTATCTCATAATATGGCTGCAGGAGGAGCAATTACAGTAGCCTGGGATACTATAAAACCTTGTCTTTGGCTAGCGGCTGTCCTATTTATTATTTTATTTTTATTAAATAAATATGTATTTAAAGGATTAAAAAGCAAGCTTGTATTTTCAATAATACTACTTATACTAAGCTTATTAACACTTCTTAAAGTGGTAAAAATAGATGAATATATATTAAGTGCTTTATCTAAAACTAAAGTCTATGAAGAGTATTATGTTGATACAAACAATGTTAATATAGAAATGCCTGAGGATAAAAGAAACTTAATAGTTATATATCTGGAAAGTATGGAAGCATCTTTATTCTCTAAAGAAAATGGAGGTGCATTTGAAAAGTCAATAATACCTGAACTAGAAGAAATTGCCTTAAATAACACTAGCTTTTCAAATACTGATAAACTTGGAGGAGCACATACTCTAACAAAAACAACGTTTACTATATCAAGCTTTGTAGCATCAACTAGTGGAACACCTATAAATATAAAGTTGTTTAAAGGATATAATAGTAAAAGACCATTTATGAGAAGTGTTAGAACACTAGGTAATGTGCTTAAAGATAATGGATACAACTTAGAAATAATGCAAGGCAGTGAAATAGAATTTTCAGCAACAGACCTTTATATAAAAGAAAATGAAGATTTTAAAGTATTTGATATAAATACAGCTAAAAACAAAGGTTTAATTGATAAGAATTATTTTGTATGGTGGGGTATCGAAGACAAAAAAGTACTAGAGTTTTCAAAAGACGAAATACTTGAATTATCTAAACAAAATGAACCATTTGCCTTTGTGTTATTCACAATGGATACACACTTTAAAGATGGATATCTAGATGAAACTTGTGATAAACCATTTAAAGAACATTTAGCTAATTCATATGCTTGCTCTTCTAAAATGATAAATGAATATCTAAACTGGCTAAAGGAGCAAGACTTCTATGAAAACACAACTATTGTATTAATGGGGGATCATCAAGTAATGCAAGATAGTTTCTACAAAGATCATAAAGAATATGATAGGGTTAACTACAATGCAATTATAAACAGTGTAGCTTCAGGTAATACTAAAAATAGAGAATTTAGTCAGTTTGATATGTACCCAACAATATTAGCAAGCATGGGAGCATCAATAGAAGGTAATAGACTAGGATTTGGAGCAAACTTGTATAGTGAAGAAAAAACTATGCTAGAAATACTAGGAAAAGATAAATTTGACAAAGAAATATTGAAAAAAAGTGAATATTATGATAAAAATATATTAACAGAAAATTAGTAAAAGAGGTATTAATATGAAAGTAATTGGAGTTTATAGAAAATGTGATTTTGTAACAATGGCAGGTACGACATTCGCCTTAAGTGGTATACTACTAAGTATTCATCATAAAACTATGATAGCAATATTCTGCCTTATATTTGCAGCTATATGTGATGCATTTGATGGAGTTGTAGCTAGAAAAGGAAAGAATACTAAAGATCAAACAACATATGGAGTAGAATTAGATTCATTATCTGATGCAATAAGCTTTGGAGTGCTTCCAATGTTAATTGTACAAAATTTATCTTATGGCAATTTTATTACATATGCAATAAGTGTATTCTTCTGCATAGCAGGTATTATAAGACTAGCTTATTTCAATATGTTATCTATAACAGGTAAAAGTGATGGGAAAGAGTTTATTGGACTTCCAATAACAGCAAGTGCAATAATTTTGCCGGCTGTTTACTTTATAGTAAAACTACTAAGAATAAAAGTAGGATATATAGTTTTTCCAGTAACACTTTTAATAACAGGAATATTATTTATTAGTCCATTTAAATTAAAAAAATTAACTAATAGAGAAAAGGTAATGCTATCTATATTAGGAGTGGTTGCTATAGTAGTGTGTATTTTAAGAATAGTATTAATAACAAAATAATTAAGCACTAAAGTGCTTTTTTCTTTTACTAAAAAAGTGTATAATTAAAATAGTAGGTGATAAATATGAAAATAAGTAAAGTAATGGATGGAAATGAAGCATGTTCACTAGCAGCTTATAATTTTACAGAATTAGCGGGTATCTACCCTATTACGCCTTCCTCACCAATGGCAACACTTTTTGACAAATACTCAAATCAAGGAAAGAAAAATATATTTGGAGAAAGTGTATTAGTAGAAGAAATGCAAAGTGAAGGAGGAGCATCAGCTTTAGTGCATGGTTCCTTGCAGGCTGGAAGACTAACTACTACATTTACTGCTTCACAAGGCTTACTTCTAATGATACCTTCAATGTATAAAATTGCAGGAGAACTATTGCCCGGTGTAATACACGTTGCTGCAAGAAGCATATCTACACATGCTTTATCAATATTTGGAGATCATCAAGATATATATGCAGTTAGACAGACAGGTTTTGCAATACTATCTTCTTCTAATGTACAGGATGCTTACGATCTAGCTTTAGTATCTCACTTATCAGCAATAAAAGGCTCATTACCATTTTTGCATTTCTTTGATGGGTTTAGAACTAGTCACGAAATAAATAAAATTGATATTTTAGAAGAAAATGATATAAAGTCTTTAATAGATAAAAAAGCTTTAAATAATTTTAGAAATCGAGCTTTAAATATAGGTAAAAGCATAACAAGAGGAACATCTGAAACTGAAGATGTATACTTTCAAAATACTGAAAGCAGAAATAAATATTATGAAGCTCTTCCTGATATAGTAAATGAATACATGGAAAAGATAAATAAATTACAGGGTTCTAACTACAAACCATTTAACTATTACGGAGATAAAAATGCTACAAACGTTATAGTTGCAATGGGATCTGTTACAGATACAATTAAAGATGTAGTAGACGAACTAAATAACCTAGGTGAGCACATAGGCGTTATAAATGTACATTTATATAGACCAATGAGCAAGAAATATTTCTTAGAAGCACTCCCTAAAACAACAGAAAAAATAACAGTACTTGATAGGACTAAAGAAGCAGGTTCTTTTGCTGAACCTTTATATAGTGATGTATGTTCTCTTCTAAAAGATGAAGACATAGAAATAATTGGTGGAAGATATGGACTTTCTTCAAAAGATACAACACCTTCTATGATAGTAAGTGTATATGACAACATGAAAAAACATAAAATGAAAGACCATTTTACTTTAGGAATAATTGATGACGTTACTAATACTAACTTAGAAATCAAAGAAGACTTTAACTTAAATAAAAAATATAAAGAAATAAAAGTATTTGGCTTTGGCTCTGATGGAATGGTAAGTGCAAGTAAAAATATTCTTAAAGTAATGGGTTACAAAGAAGGCACATACGTACAAGGATACTTTGAATATGACTCTAAAAAAAGTGGCGGAGTTACTATATCACATCTAAGAATAGATAACGAAAAAATAAATGCTCCATACTACTTGACTAATCCTAATCTAGTGGTAGTATCTAAAGATTCATACTTATCTAAATATGATGTTTTAACTGGAATAAAAGAAAAGGGAATACTACTTATAAACACAAATAAAACGGGCGAAGAAATAAATAGATTATTTAAAAATGAAACTATAAAAGCAATAAAAGAAAAGAATGTTAAAGTTTTAATAACAAATGCTAACGCTTTAGCTGACAAATATAATCTAAGAGGAAAAATAAATAACATAATGGCTTATTATATGTTTAAGATGTTAGGCGCTACAGGAGAGGATATTGTAAGGTTTAAAGACAATATAAGAAATACATATAAAGCAAAAGGTTCTAAAGTGGTTGATGCTAACCTTAATGCAATAGATGAATCAGAAGACAACCTAAGAGAGCTTGAAACATCAAAATTAATACTTAACAAGAATGTTGAGAACGGAACAGGTATTTATAATGAAATGTTATATAGGCGTGGTAATATGTTAAAGGTATCTGACTTTTTAAATCACGCTGATGGTACTTTTGAAGGGGGAGTTGCTTCTTCAGATAAAAGAAAGATGTCAGATAAAGTTCCAACTTGGATAAAAGAAAACTGCATTGAATGTAATATGTGTGCATTTATCTGTCCTCATGCTGTTATAAAACCACACTCACTAACTGAAAATGATTTAGCAAAAACAACCTTATCAAAAGAAAAAACAATCGCATCTATTGGCGAAGAAGGAAAAGGGTTCTACCTAACAGTAAATACCGATATGTGCACAGGATGTACACTATGTACTAAAGTGTGCCCAGGTAAAAATGGAGAAAAAGCTTTAGTAATGGGTGAATATGATCCAGCTACAAACGAAATGATACCGGCTTTAGAAGATCATAAAAATGATGTACCTTTTCCTAAAGCCACTATTAAGGGACTTGGATTTGAAAAGCATTATTTTGAATATCCAGGAGCATGTGCAGGATGCGGAGAAACGGTTTACACTAGAGTTCTAACAAGTCTTTATGGAAAAGAAACAGTAATAGCTAATGCTACAGGTTGTTCTTCAATTTATGGTGCTTCTCTTCCTTGTACACCATTTACTATTCCATGGATAAGCTCATTATTTGAAGACAATGCAGAGTTTGGATATGGACTATATCTAGCTTACAAAGATGCTAGAAAAAGAATAAAAGAGATAATGATAGAAACTAAAGATCAAGTAGACCCTTATATAAAAGATATCTATAAAAAATGGATAGATAATGAAGAAGATAGCACTATTACTTTAGAAGTAAAAGAAGAACTAAAGAAGGCAAGCATTCCTGAAGAATTAAAAGAACTAATAGACTATATTCCTTATAGACAAGTATGGATAGTCGGAGGCGACGGATGGGCTTATGATATAGGTTTTG
Organism: uncultured Eubacteriales bacterium; assembly: GCA_900321795.1. Classification (GTDB taxonomy): domain Bacteria; phylum Bacillota_I; class Bacilli_A; order RF39; family UBA660; genus RUG727. The sequence goes on along the minus strand of ONXO01000086.1, from coordinate 3,771 downwards.
GTGGACTTGATCATGTTTTAAGAACAGGAGAAAATGTAAAAGTATTAGTTTTAGATACCGAAGTTTATTCAAATACTGGTGGTCAAAAATCAAAATCAACAAGAACAGGCGCAGTAGCTGAATTTGCATCAAGTGGTAAATTAAAACCTAAGAAAGACTTATTTGAAATAGCTATGAACATACCTAACTGTTACGTAGCAAGTATAAGCGCTGGAGCTAATCAGATGCAAACGATAAAAGCAATAAAAGAAGCTCATGACCATAATGGACCTGCAGTCATAATAGCTTACTCTCCTTGTATATCTCATGGCATTGAGGGAGGACTATCAAATAGCATTGAAGAACAAAAACTTTTAGTAGAAAGTGGATATAATATTTTAATGAGATATAACCCACAAGATAAAAAGCTAATCCTTGATTCTAAAGAACCTAACTATAGCTTATATGAAACAGTTTTTGCTAAAGAATTAAGATACAAAAATTTAGAAGAAGTAAGTGAAAAGGACTATAAAAAGCTGTATGATGAACATATAGAAAATGCTATGGAAAGATACAAGCATTATAAAAGCCTTAGTGAAGAAGTATAAAATGAAAAAGTTTCTAGATAAAAGAAACTTTTTTAATGCGTAAAAAAGGATTGCTCCCCCTGAGAGCAATCCGGAAAAAAGAATAAAAAGGGGTTGGCTAGTGTGATACTAGCATCAATTCGCCTAAAGTGAATTGACAAGTCTATATACTAAAACAAAAGGGGTAAAAAGTCAACATTTTTTTGTAAAATTTTCTATATTTTTTTGAATCTTTACATTGTATAAACAAATATAAACGTGGTATTATTAGTATGAAGGAGAAATACTTATGGAACTTAGAAAAATAAAAGGACTTGGAGAAAAAAATGAACAATTATTAAATTCATTAAATATAAATAGTATTGAAGATTTGCTTGAGTATTATCCTTATAGATATATAGAATATAAAATAAATGATATAAATGATGTGCAGGAAGGACAAAATATTATTGTAATAGGTAAAATAGACAGCATGCCTTTAGTAAGAAGATTCAAAGCAAGACTTAATTCACTAAACTTTAGATTATACACAAGTGGAAAAATAGTAAACACAATAATATATAACCGAGCATTCATGCAAAGAAATTTAACGCCAGGTAAAGAAGTAACAGTAATAGGCAAATACGATCAAAAAAAGAATACGATTGTAGCTTCAAACATATTACTTTCACCTATAAAAGAAGGAACTATTGAAAGTAAATATCATCTAACAAGTGGAATAACTAATAAACAAATTACTAAATATATAGATGAAGCATTAAATATGAACATTAGTGTAGAAGACTATGTTCCCAGTAAATACAATGAACAATATGAATTTCTAGCTAAAAATGAAGCTATCAATAATATTCATAAACCATTAGATATAAAAAGTTTAAAACAAGCAAAATTAAAACTTATTTATGAAGAATTATTTAAGTTTATGTTTAAAATAAATTATCTAAAATATGTGAATACAAGAGAAAATATAAAAGATGCAAAAAAGGTAGACATCGTTGACTTGCAAAACTTTTTAGGCTCACTACCATTTGAATTAACAGCTGACCAGCAAAAAGCCGTTGAAAATATACACAAAGATTTAACAAGTACAAATAGAATGAATAGACTACTATGTGGTGACGTAGGAAGCGGTAAAACTATAGTGGGAGTAATTGCTATGTATGAAAGTTTTTTAGCAGGCTATCAATCTGCTTTAATGGCACCTACAGAAATACTTGCAACTCAGCACTTTAAAAACATAAAAAACTTATTAACAAATACGGGCGTCAAAGTAGCTTTACTCTTAGGAAGCACTAAGAAAAAAGAAAAAGAAGAAATCTATGAAAAACTAGAAAATGGAGAAATAGACCTGCTTATTGGAACACATGCAATTATAAGTGATAAGGTAAAATTTAAAAACCTTGGGCTTGTCATAACAGACGAACAACATAGATTTGGAGTAAATCAGAGAAATAGCTTAAGAAACAAAGGAAACTTACCTGATATTTTATACATGTCAGCAACACCTATTCCTAGAACATATGCATTAACTATCTACGGAGATATGGATATATCATTAATAAAAACTAAACCTGCTGGAAGAAAAGAAATAAAAACTATAATAAAAAGTGATAATGATATTAAGGATATACTATATATGATGCTAGAAGAAATCAAAAACGGCCACCAAGTATATGCTGTAACACCGTTAATAGAAGAAGATGAAGAAACTGAAACTAACGTGATGACAGTTACGAATTTAAAAGAGAAATTAGAAAGTGCTTTCAATCATAAAATAGAAGTAGGACTCCTTCACGGAAAACTAGACAAAGAAGAAAAAGAAAAAGTTATGGAAGACTTTAAAGAAGGAAAAATTAAAGTATTAGTATCAACCACAGTTATAGAAGTAGGGGTAGATGTCAAGAATGCTACGATGATGGTAATATTTAATGCTGAAAGATTTGGACTAGCAACTCTTCATCAATTAAGAGGAAGAATAGGAAGAAATAGCTTAGATAGCACTTGCGTGTTAGTCGGTCCAAAAACAGATAATGCCCGTCTTAAAGTACTTGAAGAAAGTAATGACGGATTTTACATTACAGAAAAAGACTTTGAAATGAGAAGAGAAGGAGATTTGTTTGGAACAAAACAAAGTGGAGACATGTCTTTCAAAATAGCAGATATTCAAAGAGATTTTAAGATTTTAATGAGAGTAAAAGCTGATTCTGAAGAATTTTTTGAAGAAAATATTCAAAATGGCTTTAAAAATGATGAAATTTATTATAAAATAATAGACGAGATTAAAAGTTTAGATTAAAAAAGGAAGTGAGATTCATGGGAAGAGCGCATGAAGTAAGAGCAGCATCAATGGCTAAAACAGCCGCTGCAAAAAGTAAACTATATTCAATTTATGCAAAGGAGATTTATCAAGCAGCTAAAACTGGTGGAACTGATCCTAATGGCAATTTAACATTAAGAAGCATAATAGAAAAAGCTAAAAAAGAACAGGTACCAGCTGATGTTATTCAAAGAAGTATAGATAAAGTTAATAAAGGTGTTGGAGAAGACTATACTGTATGTGAATACGAAGCATTCGGACCTGCTGGAAGTAATATGATAATTAAATGTATGACTGATAATGTAAACAGAACAGTAGCTTCTATTAAAACAGTAGCTAATAAATCAGCAGCTAAAATTGCTGGACAAGGAGCTATATCATACATGTATGAAAATTTATGTGTACTTGGTTTTAAAGGACACAGCGAAGATGAAGTAATGGAAGCACTTTTCAATGCGGATATAGACGTAAATGATATTGAAGTAGAAGATGATATGCTACTTGTATATGCAGAACCATCTAACTATTCACCAATGAAAAAAGCATTAGAAGAAGCATTCCCAGGAATAAGCTTTGACGTAGATGAAATTGGTAAATATGCAAAAGATATGGTTACTCTTGAAGGCGATGATTTAGAAGCATTTAAAAAGATACTTAATTTACTTGACGAAGTAGATGATGTTTCAACTGTTTACCATAATGTAAATTTATAAAATGTAATTTATTTTACATTTTTTTATTAAATATAAAAAAAGTATTTGACATTTACTAAAAAAGATTATATCATTTAATTAGGATAACACAAAAGTTATCCGGATCACTCTTACGATATTCAAGGTGAGAGTGTTTCAACCAAAACCCCCTGAAGGAGCCGAAAGGCTCCATTTT